>CALMWS010000111.1 GCA_937870795.1 uncultured Bacteroidota bacterium
TCACCGCATCCCCAATATCATAACCAAAAAGGCCTGCGTTGTTGTTGACGATAAGTGCGTAGTCAACACCGGTTTCTACCTTCCACAACGGCAGTCGTCGGGCATTGGCAGTGCCAAATTCTGTAAGTGGGATAAATTCGTAAAAGATACCACTGTTTGTTGTCAGCAATAAAGATGCATCTTCAGCTTCGGTCTGAAAAGCAAAAAATCCCTCACTCGCCGGGAAATATTCTATGCTGTCTACTTTTTTTCCAATTAATTTTTCAAGACTTGCTCTGTAGGGTTCAAAATTGACACCTCCATAAATAAAAAGTGTAAAATTGGGGAAAACCTCAATGAGTTTTGATTTGCCTGTGCGCTGCAATATTTTTTCAAAATACATTTGAACCCAGGGTGGAATACCACCAATTACGCGCATGTCGTGATGGAGGGTTTCATCGATCACGGCATCGAGTTTTCGCTCCCAATCTTCTATGCAGTTGGTCTTCCACGAAGGCAGCTGGTTGGTGCGAATCCAGGCGGGAACCTCGTGGTTGACAATGCCCGACAACCTGCCGGTGGGAATACCTGCCTTGCTTTCCAATTCAGGTGAACCACTCAAAAAAATCATCTTACCATCAAAGATTGAAGCGCTGCCCTTTTGAGCCATATAGTAAAAAATGGCATTGCGGGCCGAATGGATGTGGTTGGGTACACTGTCGTGGCTTACAGGTATGTACTTAACCCCGGATGTAGTGCCAGAAGTTTTAGCCAGGTACCTGGGTTTCCCTGGCCACAACACATTTTTTTCACCACTTACAATGCGATCAAAATAGGGTTTTAGTCCCTCGTAGTCGCGCACTGGTACATTACTGGTAAAATCTTCATACGTGTGAATACTATCAAAATGATGATCTTTTCCAAACTGGGTATTTTTTGCTTTCCCTACCAGGTTTTCCAAAATTTGCTGCTGATCCGATACGGCTCTGGCAGCACTTTTTTGAATCCGGTTTTTGAGGTACCTGGCAACTTGTAATAGGATGAAAGATTTAATTGACATGGTGCAAAGATAAACAAGCTGATGACTAACCCGGTAAACTGATTTTGCCCATGCTGATATCGGGCATGCCATCTTTGAACAAAGCTTTGCCCAATGATTCGCCGGCAACACATTCATTGGCCAACAAGGCAAATAAAACGGCTTCCTTGGCATCAACCGGTACGCCCAATTCCCCCGTATGCCTAAACGCTATTGAAGGAAAAGCCATTTGTAAATGCTCCATCAATACCGGATTGTGCACACCACCACCACTGCCATATACCACCCATGGCTGGTTAGGAGGTACACTCTTTTGCAGGGCAAGCAAAATGCCCTCAGCTGAAAATCTGTTGAGGGTGGCCATGATATCAGCATGACTGTAACTGCCTCCTACCCTGGCGATGGCTTTCTCCAAGTAATCCAGATTAAACAATTCGGGGCCAATGGTTTTGGGAAAGCCGCCATCAAAGAATGGATGGTCCATCAATTCTTTAAGTAATTTTTGTACTATGGTACCCGAAGCCGCCAATACTCCATTTTCGTCACAGGCATATCCCAAATGTTTTTGCATATAGGCATCCATCATGGTATTACCGGGACCCACATCGGTCGAAAAACCAGGATAGCTTGACATTGATGCATTGGAGGGAAGCCAGGTAAAATTGGCTATGCCGCCGATGTTGAGCATCACCCTGTTTTCATTTTCGTCACCAAAAATGAGGTAATCTCCATAAACAGCCAGGGGTGCCCCTTCTCCTCCTGCGGCAATGTGTTTGAGTCGGAAATCACTGATGGTGATTATTCCGGTTTCCATGGCAATATGGTCGCCATCACCAATTTGCAGACTGGCATTGGCATAGCCGGAATGTGGATGGATAAAAGAAGGTGCATGGTACATGGTTTGTCCATGGCTGGCAATCAGGTCTACTTTTTGGGGGTCTATGTGCCATTGACGTAAGGTTTGGGTCACCATTTGGCCGTGCATTCTGCCTATGTGGGCATGCAATTGAACCAGGAGCTCAATATCGCCATGTTTTACTGAGAATACCTTTCGCACTTCTTTTCGGAAGTGTTCGGTATAGGGCAGTGTTACAAACTGCTCCAATGTTAGTTTTGTTTTTCTACCGTTGCCAAAGATGGTACACAAGGCAAGGTCAAGTCCGTCCAATGAAGTGCCACTCATTAAGCCCAAAATGGTACGTTGCGGCCTGGAAGCTATTTGCGCTAATTGTTCGATATGGGATCTCAATCTTCTTTTTTTTCAAAAATACACATTAAACCCCAATACTTCCATTGCCTAAACGATGATAAAGCACCGGAAGGAAATCTTTTCTAAGCATTACAAAATAGTTCCCCCTACAGCTAGAAAATATAAATTTTACAAAATATTATTTTACAATTTAATCAATTTTTATAATATTTAATTAAATATTGCAAATTTATTGGATAAAATAAGAATATTATTTGCCTATTCAATATTTTTAAGATGGCACATGGTTAAAATGAGTAAAATGTTTATCTTTGCACTCCCAATCACAAACTT
>CALMWS010000112.1 GCA_937870795.1 uncultured Bacteroidota bacterium
ATTTCATCCAATAAGATATTCCAATCTGTCCATGCAACTGAGCCCTGGTTGAAGTCATTGATCATGTTTTCACCATAGTTTTCACCCCACTGCCATTGGTCAAAAGTAGCCCAATCGAAGGGGTAATTGCAGGCCTCGGTCAACAAAAGGTGGGTGTCCGGAAATTTTTCCTTCACCCTTTGTAAATTCAGGTACTGCCGTCCTCCATTCCAAATTTCGTACCAGTGGAAACCGATGCCCCATACGTATTTGGCCGTTTCTTTTTCCCCAAGAATGGGCAACGAGCGGTGAAAAATCAGGTCTCTGTTGTGGTCCCAGGCTATGAGTTTTTTGTCTTTCATGCCGTTGGCGTGAAGGGTAGGTCCCAGGTGGTAGCGAATAAAATCAGCTTCTTCCTGAGCTGTATAAATACATGACTCCCAGGTTTGTTTTGCCATGGGCTCATTTTGCACGGTGAGTCCCCAAACCGGCACGCCTGAAGCTTCATAGGCCTTGATAAATTTTACAAAATAATTCGCCCAGGAATTTCTGTATTTGGGCAAAAGACTGCCTCCCTGCAACATGTTGTTGTTGTCTTTCATCCAGGCTGGCGGACTCCAGGGCGAAACAAAGAGTTTAAAGTTTTTATCAGAGATGGCCATGGCCTCTTTGATCATTGGCACTTTGTACCTGAGATCATGGGCAATGTTGAAGCTGCGAAGGCTTGAATCCCCTTCTGCTACATAGGTATAATTGTCTGAAGAAAAATCGCAGCTGTTGATATTGGCCCTGCCAAGCGAATAGCCTATGCCTTTGTCCTGATCAAAGTAAAGCTCAAGAAACAGTTTTCTTTTGTCTGGTGAAAGTTTATAAAATGTCTCTGCACTGGCATCGGTAAAGGCCCCTCCAATGCCTATGAATTCCTGAAAGGTAGCAGATTCATCAATAAAAACCGAGGGCTCAGTCTCAAAAGGTTGTCTTGCCTTGCTGACATCTATGGCCTTGATTTCTGCCATCCTTTGTCCTGTATTTTTTGCGGTCACAAAGGCACGCACTTGTGTGGTTTTGTTTTGCTGGGAAAAAACCATAAAAGACAAGCCCATTAATACTATAAAGGAAAAAAATCTTTTAATCATGACTTAAACAATTAAAATCACCAAACGAAAGTATTGACCGATCCTGGTTTCATTTCCAATACTGCTGAAACCCTGCCATCGGTAAGTTGAATTTTTTTAGTAGCCGCGCTTTCATTCATCACGATGATCACTTTGGAACCATCCGGGTTTTTGAATGCTACATTGGGCGTAGATTCAAACCAGGGTGAAGCAATGCGCACTGCTCCTGCCTTGACAAAGCGGGATGCGTGGGCTATGATGTAATAGGAAACATTTCTTGTGAAGGTATTAGCATCAATGGTAACTGCACCCAGACAAAGCGAACAACCTCCATCCAGATGTGGATCCAATGTAGGGTCTGATGCCAGGTTCCACTCGAGTACATTTTTACTCCAATTGAGTGTAGTACCCATGACTACGTGGCGAAGGTGCCATTTGAGGTCGTCACCAAATTGGGCATTACCACCTGTCCATTGTTCGGTAAAATAGAGATTTTTTTCAGGGTGGGCATCATGCACCAGACTCAGCGCCCCTTCATCGCCACCGTACAAGTGAAAGGCAGATCCATCAATGAATTGGGCGGCAGCCGCATCCGATAAAACGGCAAGTGGATATTGATAGTTGTCGCAATTATGATCCCAAATGACAATTTTGGTGTCTATTGAAGCTGCTTT
>CALMWS010000113.1 GCA_937870795.1 uncultured Bacteroidota bacterium
GAACGACCCCTGGAAACACGGTCCAGAAACTTTTGATAGATGTCATTGGTAGATTCTGTCATGTATTGTTTCTCCTTTTCACTCAAGCCCATCACCGTGCTCAGATTGACCGCCAAGCCGTGGGTTTTTACAGTATCATAGGTAATACCCAACTTCTCGTTGCTCAACTTTTTGAAATTGGGCAACATCGAAAATACACCGATGGAACCAGTAAGTGTATTAGGAGCAGCAAAGATGGAATCAGCTCCCGCCGCTATGTAATACCCGCCAGAGGCTGCATAATCTCCAAAAGAAGCAATCACCGGAATGCCCTTGGCTTTAATTTGTTCGACCTCTCTCCAAATAATGTCGCTGGTCAGGGCAGATCCTCCACCACTGTTGACCCTCAATACCACGGCTTTGATGTTTTTGTCTTTTTTGATCTTGTCAAAAATTTTCAGATAACGTGTGTTATCGATCATGCCCTTTGTTGGAGAATTGTAAACCACATCTCCCTCTGCATAAACAACTGCTATTTTCTGCGTGTATTTGCCGCTTTCTGTCAATTCTGCAAGACCATTGTAGTCATCGAGGCTAAGGTAGTTGACTTTTCCATCTGCATCTACACCCGCTGATTTCTTAACCAGGCTTTCAAATTCATCCCAATATAAGTTGGCATCCACCAGCTTATTCTGCAAAGCCCTTTTAGCATCCCTGCCATCCAGTTCGCTCATGATGCGATCCAGTTCAAACAAAGGAATTTTGCGACTCCTGGATACTTCAGACTTCATCAATCCTACCATGTCGGTCAAAAATTCTTTGGTCTGTAACCTGTTTTCCGGACTCATGTCTGTTCGTCTGAAAATTTCAGTAGCACTCTTGAAGTCGCCGGCATAAAAAATGTCGAAACTAATGCCCAATTTGTCGAGACTGCCTTTGAAAAATGGACTTACTACACCATAACCCTGCAAGCCTACATCACCATTGGGGTTAAGAAAAACTGAGTCTGCAACCGTTGCTAGGAAGTACGCCGATTGGCTATAACTGTCGGCATACGCGTATACAAACTTTCCGCTTTCTTTAAATTCAGCAATGGCATTGCGCAGTTGCAACAAGGTGGCCTGTCCCATCTGTAAGCTGCTGGCCTGGATAACAATGCCTTTGATGTGTTCGTCACTGCCCGCCTTTTCAATCAACCTTACAATGTGCCTCAAACCGAGGGCACTGCTGGGTCCTCCCTGAAATCCTCCTTCTACGTTGTCGGTTTTTTCAGGTATGCTGTGGTTGAGTGTTAGTTTTAACACCCCTTTTTCTGCTGTTTTGCCCGAATTTCCGCCTGCCGACATTACGGAACCCATTCCAAAAAGGATGATTACTACCAAAAGCATAGCTACCAAAACCCCGAGACAGGAGCCAAGCATGCTTCTTAAAAATTCTTTCATCAAATTATTTTAGCTGAATAAATGGCAAAAGTAAGCAATGGTTCACTGCCATCCACCGCTTTTAGAGGGAAACAAGCTCTTTTCCTACCAAATGCATCTTTTTCAGGATGGAAAAGGATAACGTGAAATATTTACCTCTTCCATTATTTCTGTGCCATTGACCAAATGTTCTGCCATCATAACAGCAAAAAAGGGTCCCAAAGATGTGCCTTTGGTTCCCAAGCCATTAAAAATGTACAACCCTTTGTGCACAGCATGCTCCCCCAATACAGGGCGTCTGGTCTTCATGGAGGGCCGGATGCCTGCCTTTTCTTCTATGGGTTTAAAATCAAAGGCTAGCCTGCTTG
>CALMWS010000114.1 GCA_937870795.1 uncultured Bacteroidota bacterium
CCAATGGTATTTGGGGGTCTTTTGCCCACATTATCTGCGTGCAGCAGGAGGAAGTTTTTACCCTGTTGGTTGAGTTGCAATTTTACTTTTTTTGACCCTTTTTCAAGTTCCACCTTTTCGAGGATCCAATCGCCATTGAAATTGATGGATACAATGTCGCCATCTACGATCATGTGGTCAAACAATTCCAATTCCGCTACTGCTTCATCTACCCGTATTTGTTTGTTTGCCTGAACGGTACGCTCTTTGATGGTGATGGGCAGACTCACCACATTGGGGTCTGAAGGTTTGATGATTTCCAGATTTTCAATCTTTTTGGGGTAAATGATCTGGAAAATATGGGGCATTTCCAAAAGTTTAATAACGGGCAGCGATGAAACCTGGATGAGGTTGTTAAGTTCAGAAATGACACCGGTGCCATAGTAATTGTTTTTATCGAGCATTTCTACATTGTAGAAATAATAAAACCTACCATATAGCTTATATTTTACAGGCACACTTTCATTTTGTTGAAATAAGCGGGCCGACTTACAGAGCTTGTCTGCTGCTATTAAAGCATTGTCAAAATGAGTCTTAATGTTGGTTTGGGTAAGTTTTAGCGCACTGAGGTTGTTTACATTTCGTTCTTTAAGGCTTTTTACAGCCAATTCTTCAACATTCAAGAGTTGATCCAGGTGCTCGGTCTCTTTGTTTCTGATTTTATTTAATACAGCCCGGGTAGATTTCTGCACCTTGAGCATATCATTGTACAAAGAGGTAAAGGCTGTATTTTCTACCTTGTATTTATCTCTGCAGGCATCAAATATTTTTTCCATGTCTTGCTGGACAGCGTAAAAGTCATCAAAAAGTTTTACCCCCTCCTCCAGTTTCTGGTACACTTTACCCACATTTTCTCTTTTGGTAAGGTCTACGCCCAGGGTAACCTTGTCCATGTCAAATCGCAATTGGTTGGCCGCTTTGATGATGGAAATCAGGCGATCTGTGTACATGGATAGCACCTTATTTTCTTCAGTTGAAAGTGCCAAACTACCTGCTTTTTTGGCACGCGCAGCCAATTCATAAGGAGATACATCGTAAAACCACTTGTCGGGATCTTCAAAAATATCCTTTGGCAAATCTTTGTTGGAGTAGTTGTTGATTCTTTCACTTTCCAGATCTACATATTTGTTCAACTCCATATTGTATTCCACCAAAAGGCGGTTGACCATAAACATGCCATGGATCGACTTATTGACAAAATCTACATATAGGTTGAGTGCTTCATGAGCTGGTGCTGCCTTTCCCTGAACATAAAATGCTGAAAGGAATAGGAACATGCAAAATCTCAAAGCCTTAAAATTCAATCTGTTCATACTGCAAAAATAAGGATTAGCCAATACAAATGAGGAATATTCACAATATATTAACCCAATTCCCTACATCCGGGAAACGACACCAGCTGACTTTTGTTACCAAATAGAACGGTGCGGTTAATAAAATTGGCTTAAAATTATTTTTCAATCAAAGTCTCCTTTCATTTTGGGAGGCATGTATTGATATGTGAATAACGGATTATGTTTAAATAATTCTCAATGAGTTAGCAAGATATTTAAAAATAAATTATCTGAACTAAGTGTTTGTATTGTTGGATTTTAGGTGGTTTTTTTTGAATTTTACGATTGTTCGAACTTCAAATTACAAATAAAGTTGGTTCGTTTTTTGTATTAAGAAGTTGCGAAACTCAGGTTGATCTGTTCCATCAAAAGGTATCTATGTTTTTTAAAACCATTATTCAGGGAAGATTAGATTTTGGCACCCAAAATAGTTACGACAAGGTGGCCAAAATGTTCCAGTATAGAATTGATACCTACTACAAAAACGAGATCATTTTTAAGTCAGAAGACATCTTTAAGCCTGAACAATTGTCACTTGAGATCCCTCGTTTTGTGAACAATGTATCAGAAAAAGCTTTCAAAAACACTACAGATTTACTGGCCTATTGTGCCCAATTTGCTGTCAACGGCACCATCAGATCCTGGTTGCTCGACAACGGAGAAATCCTGCATTTTGAATTGATTGAGCCACAAAGTGACAAAGCCGCGGTTCAATCTTTTATCAAGGGTAGGAGTATGATCAGGGAAACGGGCAAGCAGGATGAAGCCATAGCAGAGCTCAGCAAAGCCATAGAAAAACACGATCGGCATGCCCAGGCATACGAAAGAAGGGCAAAGACCTGCTTTTTATTGAAAAATTACAACGATGCATTGAGGGATTACAACAAATGCCTCAACATTGATCCCACCATTGCTTCTGCTTATTATGGCAGGGCCAGGGTTTATTCCATCCAGGGTAAGGCAGAAATGGCCATCGCTGATTTCGACAATGCCATTAAAAAATCGGTAGCCCTTGAGACCATTCATTGGAAAGCAAGGAGACTCAAGGGGGGCATGCATTTCGAATTGAAGGAATACGACAAAGCCCTTTTTGAATTGAAATTATTTGTCAATCGAAAATTTAAGAAAAACGATCCAAACCTGGCATGGAGAAGGTGGGCATTGTTTTATTATGGTGTTAGCTGTTTTGAAACAGAAAATTACATTGACGCCCTGGTGGCCTTCAACGAAGCAATTGAACTTCCCGACCTTACCGATGGCATTGATGTGAGTGAAATCCTCAGGTATAGGGGGCTTTCCAAAAATAAAGCAGGTAAAAGCGGGGGTATCAAAGACCTCAAGGATTCTGTTAAGTTGGGCAATAAAAAATCATCGGCATTACTCAAGGAGATGGCCAAATAAATCAGGCTCAGGCCAGGCTTTCCAATAATTTTCTTTGCATTTCAAGGTTGGTTTTTCTCAAATCACTCATTTTTACATTGAAGATTGAGGAGGTATTGCTACCGGATGCTGCTGAAATTTTAACAAAACCAACCGCAGCAGTCCAACCATACAAAGTTGCCACCATGGGCTCTACTTTATCTGAAATGCTTTTATCATCAATGCCTCTTTGGATTTCTTTGGCCGTCACTTTGAATGGATAATTTTGTAGGTCCTGCACTTTAGAAAAATAAGTACTCTCTTTCATGGCTTCGGTCAATTTTTTATCATCTTCGGTGATAGACCTGATCAGTGAAAAATAATCCAACAACACCTCGGAGTAAAGAGGATTTTCCTGACAAAAGTCCATAAAACCTTCCATGATGGCTATTACGCTTTCTATGCCTGGTTTTTGCATGTGGCCAGACACAAGATTATCACAGATTATGGCTAGTTTTTGGAGTGCGTTGTAAGTAATAGCCATGTATAGATTTTCTTTACTCCTGAAATAGGCGTACAAGGTCACCTTTGTAATATCGGCTTCCTTAGCAACTTCTTCCATTCTGGCGTTTTTAAAGCCAAAGGCGGCAAATACTTTTTCCGCGGCTTCAATTATTTTTTGCTCCTTGAGGATTTTTGTTGATGCCTTCATAAAGTTTGGGATACCCCTTTTTAAAAAAAAATTGTGGTTTTTTACCCCCAAATGGAGGAATGACCGCCAACAAAGTTAACTATTTGGTTCAAAAAGCCTATTTTTTCTGAATTTGATGCCGTTCTAAGCGCAGTTTCAAGGTTTTGGACTGTTGCAGCACCATAATGGATCGGTAGGATTTGCTTACTTTTGCGCTTTTTATGGAAAATCATGGGTAGAATAGAAGAAATTAAACGCAGGCGCACATTTGGCATAGTATCGCACCCCGATGCGGGTAAAACAACCCTTACAGAAAAACTCTTGTTGTTTGGGGGCGCCATCCAGATTGCCGGTGCCGTTAAATCTAATAAGATTAAAAAACACGCCACCTCTGATTTCATGGACATCGAGCGACAAAGGGGTATCTCAGTTGCCACCTCGGTAATGGCCTTTGAATACAGAGACCGCCAGATCAACATTCTGGATACACCCGGCCACAAAGATTTTGCGGAAGATACCTATCGTACTTTGTCTGCGGTCGACAGTGTCATTGTGGTCATAGATGTTGCGAAAGGGGTAGAAGAACAAACCGAAAAACTGGTAGAAGTATGTCGGATGCGAAATACCCCCATTATTGTTTTTATCAATAAACTGGATCGCGAGGGTAAAGATGCTTTTGACCTGCTCGATGAGGTAGAAGAAAAACTAAAAATTAAAGTCATCCCTTTGTCGTGGCCAATTGGTATGGGACAACGATTTCAGGGAGTGTACAATTTGTATGAAAAAAAATTGATGCTGTTTAGTCCGCATGGTAAACAACTAGAAGACGAGGTAATTAGCATTGAAGACCTCAATGATCAGCGACTTCAAAAACATGTGGGAGAAAAGGCAGCAGATGAACTGCGGGGAGAGCTCGAAATCATTACATCTGTGTACCCGGAATTTAATGCACAGCTGTATTTATCGGGTGAAAAATCACCCGTATTCTTTGGCAGTGCTGTCAACAATTTTGGCGTGAAAGAGTTGCTGGATTGTTTTGTGGAAATAGCCCCTTATCCGTTGTCAAGAGACGCAGAAGAACGAAGGGTGGATCCATTTGAAGAAAAATTTTCCGGCTTTATTTTTAAAATTCATGCCAATATGGATCCCAAACACCGGGATCGCATCGCCTTCATGCGCATCTGTAGTGGTGAGTTTTTACGAAATACCAATTACTACCACGTGAGGCAGGAACGAAGTCTGAAATTTTCGAATCCTACTGCTTTTATGGCTGCCAAAAAAGAAGTGATTGATGAAGCTTACCCGGGAGACATTATTGGTTTGTACGATTCCGGCAATTTTAAAATTGGCGATACCTTGTCGGAGGGAGAAACATTACATTTTAAAGGCATTCCCAGCTTTTCACCTGAGCAATTCAGGTACGTCAACAATACAGACCCCCTAAAGACCAAACAGCTCAACAAAGGTCTGGATCAGTTAATGGATGAAGGTGTTGCACAGCTGTTTACTCGTCAGGAAGGAGGACGCAAAATCATTGGTACGGTTGGTGCGCTTCAGTTTGAGGTAATACAATACAGATTGTTGCACGAATATGGAGCATCGTGTGATTACGAACCTGTAAACCTGTACAAAGCCTGTTGGCTGAGCTGTGCAGATGCCAAGGCTTTTGATGAATTTAAACAAAGAAGAAGACGGGATCTGGCCACAGACATTGATGGCAACCTCGTTTTTTTAGCGGAATCTGCCTGGTCACTCAAAGTAGTACAGGAAAACCACCCGGATGTACAGTTTCATTTCACTTCTGAAGTCACCAGAAAGTGATAGCCACGGCCATCGAAGCGGTGGGTTACGGTTTGTTCCTGGCTGCACTGGTGGGACCCATCTTTGTCAGCCTTGTGGATACCAGCATCCAGTACGGAAAAAAGGCTGGCCTGGTCTTGGCCTCGGGCATCTGGGTAAGTGATTTTGTGATTGTGGCTTTGTTGCTCGCATTCACAGATCTGAGAACCATGGATGTGCCCAAAGTATGGGCTCAGCTTTTGGCATTGGCAGCCGGAATTATTTTTTGCACCATCGGTTTGATACGCATTGTCAAATGGCAAAAAATGCAGACAGAAGATGCCAGCATCAATCCACGAAAAAAAAGCCTGGTTTTGAAGGGCTTGATGGTCAATACCCTCAATCCGTTCACCCTTATTTTTTGGACAACACTCATAGCAGGTCAGACCCTTATCAAACAAAAGGATGAATACAGTTTGCTGCTTTTTTTTGGAGTGTTGCTGCTTACCATAATAGCCACTGATATGGCAAAAGTATTTTTATCCCACAAACTTGGCAGCATGCTGCATTCGCGCCAGATTCAATACCTCAACCTCATTACAGGTTTTGTCTTCATCATTTCTGGCAGCTACATCGTCTATCGTTTTTTATTCAGCTGAGAGCACCTGCCTCCATTTGTAAAAAAGGATAGATTGTAGTAACATTGTAAAAAATTACCATTTTGGCTACTATTACATTGAATGGAATCGAAGGCGAAGTTTATACAGATGCCCTTACCCAGTCACTTTACGCTACAGATGCTTCTCTTTATCAAATACTGCCGGATGTAGTAGTTGTGCCCAAAACAGAAAACGATGTAAGGCTTGCGCTCCTGGCAGCAAAACAGCAGCAAATACCTGTACTGGCCAGGGGCTCCGGCACAAGTCTGGCAGGACAAACGGTGAATAGAGGATTGGTGATGGATTTCACCAAATTTTTTAACAACATCCTTGAAGTTAATATTGAGCAAGGTTGGGCCAGGGTACAACCGGGAGTGATCCGCGATCAACTCAACAAAGAGGTTGCTCAACAAGGCCTTCACTTTGCTCCCGATCCAGCCACATCCAGCAGAGCCAGTTTTGGCGGTATGATTGCCAACAACAGTTCAGGTACAAAAAGTGTGCTGTATGGCAAAACCAGTGACCATGTAATTTCTTTGAAGGTCATGCTCACCAACGGTGATGTAGTTGAATTTTCAAAATTATCTGCCGAACAATACGAGCAAAAATGTAAAGGCGAAACAGTTGAAGCCTCCATCTACAAAGGCTTTCGCCAACTGGTTTTTGAGCATGGTGATGAAATCAAAACCCGGTATCCCAAGGTTATGCGCAGGGTAGGGGGGTATGCACTGGATGCCTTTGTTGACTCTGATCAATGGAACCTGTCGCACCTTATCTTGGGTAGCGAGGGCACTCTGGGCATCATTCTGGAAGCAGTAGTAAAACTTACACCGCTGCCCAAATTTCAAAACATGGTCATTGTACATTACAATGACAGGATAGAAAGCATAGCTTCGGTCAAAAATATGATTGCCTTAGGACCCGCAGCGGTTGAAATGCTCGATTACCATGTGTTGAGCAATAGTAAACTAAATGCGATTACAAAGAGGTATTACGAATCCCTGATTCAGGGTGATCCGCAAGCCGTGATGATGGTAGAATTTTATGGTGATACCGAAGCAGAAATTGATGACAAGGCAAAAAAGTTGTGTGAACAATTAAAGTCAGTACCATCTGCTTATGCCTACCCGGTGACGGCTGATAAAAAAAAGATCAATGACGCTCTGGCCCTCAGGAAAGACGGACTTGGACTCATCATGGGCAAACCGGGAATTCGAAAACCATTGCCTTTCATTGAAGATGCAGCTATACCCCTGGAGCATCTTGCCCACTACATTCGTGAGTTGGAAGCCTTGTGTCTGGAATATGGATCAGAAATTGTTTTGTATGCCCATGCCAGCGTAGGCGTTTTGCATGTTAGGCCCACCATTGACCTCACAGTGCAACAAGATATTGATCACATGAAAGAAATTTCAGATAGATGCTTTGAATTGGTGGTAAAGTACGGAGGGGCTTTTAGTGGTGAACATGGCGACGGTCGCAATCGCAGTCCCAAACTGAAGGAGTTTTATGGTCCGGTTATTTACGAGGCTTTTCGTGAGGTTAAAAAACTTTTTGACCCCACCGGCATGCTCAATCCCAATATCATTGTAGATGCCGAAGATATGCGTAAACACCTCAGGTACCACCATGGTTACAAGGATTTGCCACATGCTTTTGTTTACAAATACAGAAATGGTGCAGGTTTTGAAGACATCATCCACAACTGCAGTGGTGTGGGTGCTTGCAGAAATACGGAGGGTGGCACCATGTGCCCTTCTTTCCGGGCAACGGGCAACGAAAAGGACAGCACAAGGGGTCGGGCCAATGCGCTCCGACTTGCCATGAGTGGCCAAATGCAATTCAAAGACCTTACGGATGAAGCCGTTTCACGGACCCTTGATCTTTGTTTGTCGTGCAAAGCCTGTAAGACCGAGTGCCCTTCGAATGTAGACATGTCAAAATTGAAATCGGAGGTCTTACAACTGAAGTACAAACAAAAAGGTGTACCCCTTTCTGCTTTAGTGGTAAGATATGCACCCACCCTTTCACGGTGGCTGAGTGGTTGGAAAGCACCATTGATCAACGCGTTGTTGAAAACCAATTGGGTGAAAGCAATTAACAAGGCCATTTTCAGAGTCGACAACCGAAGGACCTTGCCTGCTTATGCCAGACATGCCCTTACACCAATTTCAAATCAACACAAAGAAGCGTCCGGCAAGCCCAAGGTAGTTTTGTTCGCAGATACTTACGTGCAATGCCATGATACAGATCTGGGGCTACATGCACAAAAATTGCTAGTCGATTGTGGCTTTGATGTAATCCTGGCCAACGTCGGATGTTGTCAGCGACCTTTGATTTCCAATGGCTTTTTGGAGCAGGCCAAAACAGCGTTGACTTCATTGGCGAGCAAGTTGCTGCCTTTTGCTGAGGCCGGCTATCCCATTCTTACCCTCGAACCCTCTTGTCATACAGCTTTGGTTGACGATATGCCCGATTTGCTGGATGACGAAGTGGTAGCTGCAAAGCTTAAATCAGCAATTTTGCCAATGGAAGAATTTTTGGTAAAAAGTGTAGAAAGTGGTACCATCAAAGGTAGGTTTGTGAGTGAAGGCCAGGAGGTATTTATGCATGGACATTGTCACCAGAAAGCCTCCTATGGAACAGCCGCCGCAAAGAAACTACTGGATATTGCTGGCGTCAAAGTGCAGGAGTCAGACGCAGGCTGCTGCGGCATGGCGGGTGCCTTTGGATATGAAAGCACACATTTTGATTTATCAGCCAAAATTTACAGCCAAAAGCTGGGGCCGGGAATCGCAAAGGCCGGCGATAAAAAAATTGTAGCCAACGGTTTCAGCTGTAGACACCAGATCAGTGACTTCTCATCAAAGAGAGCCGATCATGTGATTTCTCTGGTTCGATTTGAAGCTGAATAAGCTTATAATTGTACCTTTGAGCCAGCATGCAGCCAAGTCCAGATTCTTATAAAATATTGGGAGTTGATCCCGGAACCAACATCCTGGGTTATGCCATCCTTGAGGTGAGTGGCAAACAAGTGAAGATCATCACCTTTGGCGTCATCAAACTTTTCAAAGAAGAAAATCAGGCTCTAAAACTCAAAGAAATATTTCTGCAGGTGCAGGAAATCATAGAAAGTTACTTGCCCAAATACCTGGCCATTGAAGCCCCATTTTACGGCAAAAATGTGCAGTCAATGCTCAAATTGGGCAGGGCGCAAGGTGTAGCTATTGCGGCCGGCATTACCATGGGACTTGAAGTAAATGAATATTCACCCAAACTAATCAAAAAATCGGTTACAGGCAATGGCAATGCTTCCAAAGAACAAGTAAGTGCCATGCTTGAAAGTATACTCAAAGTAAAGATCCAGTCAGAATACCACGATGCTACTGATGCCCTGGCTACTGCCTACTGCCATTACAACCAACACGGCTTTGGCACAGGAACCAAAGAAAAACTGGCAGGGGGCTGGAAGTCATTTTTACAACAAAACCCGGAGCGGATAAAAAAGCAGGGACCAGGTAAATGAAACAAAAAATACTCATCACAGACAAAGTACACCACCTGCTGCCACAAGGTCTGGAGGAGATGGGCTTTGATGTATTGTACGATACCAGCATTGGCATGGAGCAACTGCCCGATATCATTGCAGGCTATACCGGAATAGTGATCAACAGCAAAATAAAAATGACCCCGGCCATCATAGACAAGGCTGTTCAATTAAAATTTATTGGCAGGTTGGGCTCAGGTATGGAAATTATCGATGTGCCTTATGCAACATCCAAAGGCATATCATGCATCAATTCACCGGAGGGCAATAGAGACGCCGTTGCCGAACACGCCATAGGCATGCTTTTGGCCTTGAACAACAACTTGATACAAGCCGATGCGGAGGTTCGCAAAATGGAGTGGCACCGCGAAAAAAACAGGGGTGTTGAACTAAAAGGTAAGACCCTGGGCATCATAGGATTGGGAAATACCGGGAGTAGCGTTGCAAAAAAAATGTCGTCGTGGGAACTAAAAATTATTTCTTACGACAAATATCGCACTGATTACGGGCCTGAACTCGGTTTTGTGGAAAGAGTAACTTTGGAAGACATTTTGAATCAGGCAGATGTCATTACTTTGCACTTACCATTGACAGACGAAACCAGGCACATGGTGGATCGATCTTTTCTGCAGAAGTGTAAAAAAATGCCGGTCCTGATAAATACCTCCAGAGGTTCCGTGGTGAAAACAGAAGATTTGCTGGAAGCTTTGGAAAAAAATTGGATTTCAGGTGCCTGTTTAGATGTTTTTGAAAACGAAAAGCCAAGCGATTACTCGATCGGAGAAAAAGCGATGTATGAAAGCCTGTTCATGCATAACAATTTGATTGTCAGTCCGCATATTGCGGGTTGGACACATCAATCCCTCGAAAAAATTGCATCGGTTTTGTTGGAAAAAATCAAAAATGTCGTGTGTTAAGAAAAATTTAAATTAATATTTTATCGGGCAGGGTATTATTGCTAATATTGCAATCCGATTAAAATCAATGAATTGGAAATTTTTTATATCTAATACTTAAAGAATATGAATAAACTATTACTTACCTTCTGTTTGCTGCTCTTTGGCACACTGTCCATTGTAGCCCAAACTTCTCTGGAAGGAAAGGTGAAGGACAAGGAGTCCGGAGAGCCTATCCTGTTCGGTACCGTTGCACTGTACAAAAATGGTGTGCTGTCGACCGGAGTGGAAACAGATCTGGATGGAAACTATTTCTTTTCAGACATCCAGCCAGGTACTTATGATGTTGAAGTAAGTTACGTGGGTTACAAAACCTCCAGAATCAATGGAGTGATTTGTAAGGCAGGCCAAAACACCCGTGTTAATATTGACATGGAAGTAGAGGGTGTCATTGTGGATGAAATTGTGGTAGTGGAATACAAAGTTCCGCTGATACAAGTCGATAATACTTCACAAGGTGCCACAATCACTTCAGATAAGATTGCTACCCTCCCTCAGAAAAACATCAACGCCATTGTAGCTAATGCCGCGGGTGTATCTTCTGCAGATGGTAGTCAGCCTTCTCTCAGGGGATCCAGAAGTAATGAAACTGTTTATTTCATCGATGGTATCAGAACCAGGGGCACTATCCCCCAATCAGAGGTAGACCAGCTGCAGTTGGTCAACGGGGGTATAGAAGCCAAATATGGTGACGTATCGGGTGGTGTGATTTCATTGACTTCCAAAGGACCAAGCCAGGCTTTTGCAGGTGGTGTTGAAATGGAGACATCAGAAGGTTTGGATGCTTTCGGCTACAACCTGTTGAGCGCCAACTTTTCTGGCCCAATATTGAAGAACAGCAAAAAACAAACGGTACTGGGCTTTAGATTTTCCGGCCAATACCTCGATGTTGATGACAATTCACCTTCCGCAGTTGGCGCTTCAAGAGCACCACTGAGTGTGATTCAGCAATTGGAGTCCAATCCATTTTATAACCTTGGAACGTCTAAACTTCCAGCAGCAGAAAGATTGAGAACTGCAGATGTGGGAGGCCCGTTGAAAGCGAGACCCAACGAAAAAAACAAGAACCTCAACATCACAGGTAAAATTGAAGCAAAACTGTCGAGCAACATTGACATGACCATTTCCGGTAACTACGAAAATGATATTGACAGATTTACACCCACAAGAAGTGAAGTTGGCAACTCTACCAGTTCATGGGCGTTTTTCAACTGGAACAACAATCCATTTGCTTATGATACCAAGTACAGGTTAAATTTCAGATTCAGACACAAGTTGGGTAAACAAGCTGGCTTGGATGAAAATGCCGAAGGAGGTGACAAAGAAGCAAACAACTCACTGATCAGAAACCTCAGCTATACCATCCTGGCTGGTTTTGAAAGAGAGAATTCCTCACAGGAAGATTTCAGACACAAAGACAACTTTTTCAACTATGGGTACATGGGTAATTTCCCAGCTACTTTTGCGCCTGTCATCGGTATCGTGGATAATGGTGACGGAACTTTCTCAAGAGGGCAATTGGGTTACCAGCGTGTTACCGGAGATTTTGTGCCCAACACCACCATCAACCCTGTGTTAGCTCAGTACGGCAACCTTTCCAATGGTATCATGCGATCAGACAGATCATCTGTATGGAGCAACCTTTTTGCCAATGTAGGCCAGGTTTACAACGTGTACAGCAAAGGAGAAAGTGATTTGTACACCTTCAATTTCAGCACCGGCTTCGACATTGTACCGGGCAGTTCTGAAAAAGGAAGACATACCGTGCAGTTTGGTGTTATTTATGAACAGTCCGTTGACAGGGGTTATGTATTAAGACCCTATGAATTGTGGAGAGATGCCGATCTTTTGGTAAACAACCCACTTTCACTCGCGGAAGTTGATAAGTCTGCATTCAAAGAAATCAATCAAAATGGTGATTCCATTTTTTATCCTGTGTATGAAAAGGATACGGAAAGCAAATTTTTCTTCAAAATCAGAGAACAGTTGAAAGTAAATGAAAGAGATTTTGTAAACGTACATTCATTATCTCCAGACCAACTTTCATTAGACTTGTTTTCAGCCAGAGAATTGGCAGACCTCAACATTGTAGATTACAGAGGATATGATTATCTGGGAAATAAAACCACAGGCAATATTAGCTTTGAAGATTTCTTCACAGCCAAGGATGCAGATGGCAGAAGATCTTTCCCGGTAGCTCCTTTCTCTCCTATCTATGCAGCAGGTTACATCCAGGATAAATTTTCTTACAAAGACATCATCTTCCGTCTGGGTTTGAGGGCTGACTACTATGATGCCAACACCAAGGTATTCAAAGATCCTTATGCCTTGTATGATATTGAAACAGCAGATGCATACTTCGACAGAAACCCTGATAAAACCAGACCGGAATCAGTAGGTGATGATTATAAAGTATACGTAAAAGGTCCTGAATCTGAAGAAATCATTGGCTATAGAAAGGGAGACCAGTGGTACCAGCCCAATGGTACAGCGGTATCTGGTGGTAACGTCATCTTTAATGGTGGTGTGGTTTATCCAAGATACGTTGACCGTGAAAACAGGGTTTTGGATATTCAGGATCCCAACTTCAAACCAGAGTATTCATTTGATGACTACAAGCCTCAATTGAACCTCATGCCAAGGATGGCGTTTTCATTCCCAATTTCAGATGATGCCAACTTCTTTGCACATTATGATGTATTGTACCAGCGTCCGCCATCTAACTCCATTCTTACAGCCCTGGATTATTTTTACTTCAATAATGCAGGTAGCTCAGGGGTTCAAAACAACCCCAACCTTCGTCCGGTAAGAACCGTGAGTTATGAAGCAGGATTCCAGCAAAAAGTTTCGCAGTTTGCAGCCATTAAAATGAGTGCTTACTACAAAGAAAACAAAGACCTCATCCAGAGAAGGGTCTATACCAATGTACCTGCACCGATCACTACTTATGAAACATACGGAAACCTCGATTTTGGTACTACCAAAGGATTTAGCTTCCAGTTTGATAAGCGCAGAACCAATAATCTTGAATTCAGTGCCACCTATACCCTGCAGTTTGCAGATGGTTCAGGTTCTGATGCCAACTCATCCGGGGGTATCAATACCAGGGGCATCATCCGTAACCTCAACCCACTTTCTTTTGACGAAAGACACAGACTTACTGCCAATATCGATTACAGGTACGAATCAGGTAAGGCTTATGACGGACCAAAGATTGGTGGTATCGACATTTTGGCGAACACAGGTATTAACCTCAACCTAATTGCAGTGTCTGGTCAGCCATTTACCAGAAACTCTAACCCTACCGTTTTGGGAGGAAATGGATTTTTGGGATCTATCAATGGTTCAAGAAAACCATGGACTTTCTCTATGGATTTGAGATTAGACAGGTCATTCAACTTCAAAGGAGGACAAAGCGGTAGAGGCTTATCTGGTAACATTTACCTAAGGGTTCAAAACGTACTCAATGCCAAAAACGTAAGAAACGTATTTGGATATACAGGCGATGCAGAAAATGATGGTTACTTATTGTCAGAATTTGGACAAGACAGAATCAGCGATATTCAAAATTCAGGAAAAAATGTAGATGCATTCCTGGATGCTTATTCATGGAGATTGGTGAGTCCGGGAAATTACTTTTTCCCAAGAAGGATTTACCTGGGCGTGATATTTAATTATTGATTAAAAAACTAAAACCAATACAATGAAGAGTATTCGTTTTCAATTTATCTTACTATTTGTGCTTGCTGGTGCTGTCCAGATGATGGCACACATTGGCCCGCGAAACGGCAATCGACCTGCCGGTACAACTGCAGAAAACAGGGCGGTATGCCGACCCGGTATTACAGAAATGGATATGGACATCAACAACGTTCGCGCCAGGTTGAGAACAGGGGGTGACGTATGGTGGGATGGTAGCCGTGGTCTTTACGTGGTACCAAAACCCGCTGAAGGACAACCCGCAGTATCTTCCATCTTTGCAGGTGGTGTTTGGGTTGGTGGTGTTGACAAAGCCGGCAACATTAAATTAGCCGGTGTTACGTACCGATCATTGACTGACAACTTCGACTGGTTTCCTGGCCCGCTTGACGATGCAGGACAAACAGACGAACCCATTTGTAAAAACTGGGATCGGTTTTTCAATGTTTTGGGAGATAACGTTAGAAAACATGTACAGGCATATGACAATGCTATGGCCAATGGCTTAGAGTACAGCTGTGATAGTATACCCGAAGACATTTTGTACTGGCCGGGCATAGGCAACCCATACTGGAATGACAAATACGACTTTGAATTGCCGGAAGGCGAAGCAGATAGGTTGGGTGCATTCTGGGATGAAGACGGTGATGGTACTTATAATCCGTGTAAAGGGGATTTTCCTACCATAGACATCAGAAAGTGTGAACCAGACACCAGAAATGCTGCCAAAGAATTGGTACCGGATCAAATGATATTCTGGGTGTACAATGACAATGGAGGTGTACACAGACTTACTGCCGGCGATGCCATCCAAATGGAAGTACAGGTGCAATCATTTGCCTACGCTACCAACGATGAGATCAACGACATGACGTTTTATCGATACAAACTGATCAACAAAGCCGATTCAGATATCATCGACTGCTTTTTTGCAATGTGGGTGGATCCGGATTTGGGATGTTATTCAGATGACTACATCGGATGTGATGTCGGCAGAAGTTTGGCTTATACTTACAATGAAGATGCCCTTGACGGCTCTGATGGTGTCAACTGTGCCGGTGGTACCAATACCTATAAAGACAGAATTCCAATGGTAGGTACGGATTATTTCCGTGGTCCAAGAGGTCCTAAAGTATTTTTAAGGGACAAAGATGGAAACATTCTACTTGATGCTGAGGGTGATACTATTTTGATTGACCCTGTTCCAGGCACCGGAGATCAGGATACACTTGTGGAATTGGGTATGACCTCATTCATATATAACAACAACTGTGCGATTGGATCTCCTGATCCTGCTACCTGTGACCCTGAAGATCGAGATCAGCCATTTTATAACAACATCAGAGGACTCTGGAGAACAGGAGAACCCATAACCAGAGGCGGTACGGGATACAACCCCGGAACTACAGATACAGTCAAATATGTTTTCCCCGACAATCCAAACCTCGATGGAGGATGGTCAATGTGTGAAGCCGGCCTGGGTTTTGGTGACCGACGTACACTTCAGGCAACGGGTCCACTTTTGCTTCAACCAGGTGCCATCAATGAATTGATCATTGGGGTGGTATGGGTACCGGATGTTGATCACCCTTGTCCGGATATCTCAAAAATTCAGAACGCCGATGACATTGCCCAGGCATTGTTCGACAACTGTTTTGACATTACGGATGGTCCTGATGCACCGGATATTTATGGAGTAGAACTAGACAGACAGCTGGTAATTGCTTTAACCAATGATGAATTGGCATCTAACAATGCTTTCCTTGGTTACAAAGAAAGAGACCTTAGAACAGATAACGATACCGTTTTCTACAAATTTGAAGGTTATAAGGTTTACCAATTGTCCAATCCATCAGTAACTGCGCAGGAATTAGACGATGTTTCCAAAGCAAGAATCGTATTGCAGACAGACCTCAAAAACGGTGTATCAGAAATCTTCAACTGGAAAGCAATTCCCAACCCTAATCAAGGCACCATAGATCAACCTGATCTAATCTGGACCTATACCAGGATGGTACAAGGAGGTGACAAAGGAATCCAGTCTACTTTAAGTATAGTGGAGGATCAGTTTGCCAAAGGTGACAGAAGACTCGTAAACCACAAGCAATACCATTTTATGGTACTGGCTTATGCTTACAACAATTATCTTCCATTCAACCCTGAAACCGTATTGGGTCAAAGAACTCCCTACCTTGAAGGAAGAAGGAACGTAAAGACCTATTCACTAACTCCACGGCCTATTGTATATGAAAACATTTTTGCCGATTATGGTGATGGAGTAAAAATCATCCGTCTGTCAGGTCAGGGTTCAGGAGAAAACTTCCTTGATGTTTCCAAAGAAACCAGAGAAGCCATTGCCAAAGGTGCCATTACAGACAACAGGATACCTTACCTGGATGGAGCGGGTCCTGTAAACGTAAAAATATACAACCCACTTGAAGTGCAAGATGGCAAGTACAAACTGGAGGTGAAAGGTAGTTTTGATGCCAATTCAAAAGTATGTGCGCTTAAAGCTGATGCTGTGTATACAATCAGCGATGTAAATACCGGAGAGGTATTGGCTTCTGAAACTTCATTGCGACAACTCAACGAACAAATCATGTACAAGCGGGGCTTCAGCGTGACCATGGGTCAGGTAGATGAGCCGGGCGTACAAAAGGATAAGGCTCAGACCAATGGTGCCATCGGTCAGGTGCTTGACTATGCAGACAAGAGCGGCTCTGTGTGGTTCAATGCAGTGGCAGATGGAGACAATGGACTAACCACAGTACTTGGACCAACCATTGGTGCCCTTTGGGATCCAATAGCCAATGCATCACCACTTGATCCGGAGAATGTATACGGCAAACTGGGAACAGGACATTTCTTCCCCTATGCTCTTGCCCGTTATATACCGGGAGATCCGGCTTTCGCCTTCCTTTCACCGGCTTCCAGAGAAGTTCATCCGGTAGCATTGGATGCAGTAGCAGGTACATTAAAAATGGCTGACCTCAACAACGTAGATATCGTGTTTACACCCAACAAAGATTTGTGGAGCCGATGCATTGTAGTTGAAACAGCGTCTTCCAATTACACAGGTGAAGCAGGCAGAACGACCATCAATGGCGGCAAAACCCTGGAAGTAAGGACAACACCTTCTGTGGGTAAAGACGGCAAACCGGATGGTAGTGGTACTACTGGTCTTAGCTGGTTCCCGGGTTATGCCATCGATGTGGAAACAGGAGAAAGGTTGAATATTTTCTTCGGAGAGAACTCAGTTTATCGTGGAGAAGATGCCTCATTCCTTGGACTGGTAGAGGGAGACAAAGAAGATTACTGTTATGATATGATCTACAATCCATCCAACCGTTTGGTAGGTTCAGGCGGTGTAAACAGCAATGCCGAAATAGCCCTGTTGCAGGTTGCTGGTGGACAGCACTTCATCTATGTTACCCGCCAGAAGTACGATGAATGCGCGCAGTTGGCTACAAGATTGAAACTTGGATCCAATCCATTTACCAAAAGAGATGCAGTAGGAGCCATTACCTGGACCTGTGTACCTATGGCCAATGGCAGTTTCCCTATGACCAGTATTGATCAGGGTTTGATCCCCAACGAACTCACCGTCAAGTTGAGGGTTAACAATAGCTACAACAAAGAAAGAAAATTGGCTGACCTCGTAAGGTTCAAAAATTGTGATACAGAAGATGGACTGCCTTCTTATGAATTTGAGATAACAGGCAAGCAGGCTACAGAATTGGTAAACGAAGAGTATTCAGGTGCATTGGCAAATGTCAATGTTGTGCCCAACCCATATTATGCCTATTCAGGTTATGAGACCTCACAGTTTACCAACGTTGTAAAAATCACCAACCTTCCAGATAAGGCTGTAGTGACCATTTACAGCCTTGATGGCAAATTTATCAGAAGGTTCAACAGAGATGAGCGTGGTGGATCCAACTCAGGAAACAATCCTGCCAACCGCAATTTCCAACCGGTACCAGACCTGGATTGGGACATGAAAAATTTTGCAGGCATTCCGGTGGCCAGTGGTGTCTACCTCATCCACATCAATGCTACAGATTACAATGAGGAAAGGACCATCAAGTGGTTTGGTATCAACCGTAAATTCGATCCAACAGGACTATAAAAAATATCCGGGCAGGTAACCCAATAGTGTGGACCTGCCCGATTTTTACTAAAAGGATTAAACAAAAATATATGTCAAAGACTTTTTACAAACTCATAGCAATAGCCGGATTGTGGATGGCAGCCATAGGCGTTCAGGCGGGTAATCCAGACAGGCAGGGTGAGGCCGGAGCGCATGAATTGCTCATCAAT
The DNA here is from genome assembly GCA_937870795.1 of uncultured Bacteroidota bacterium. Taxonomy (GTDB): domain Bacteria; phylum Bacteroidota; class Bacteroidia; order Chitinophagales; family Saprospiraceae; genus JADKBO01. Next base: position 18,384 of record CALMWS010000114.1, read on the forward strand.
CCATGGGCCAGAAGTGCAGGTTTGCACACCCTCAATACCTCTTCTATCATGGGTGTAGAAGCAATGCGACTCAACATTGCAGGATTGAGCCGTATGGTTAAGGGCGAATTTGCAGTTTCCAATTGTCAATTGTACAAAGGAACAGGCTTGTCGATGAATGAAATCGGCTTTGGAACCAA
>CALMWS010000115.1 GCA_937870795.1 uncultured Bacteroidota bacterium
TTAAAGAGGGAGAATTGATATACGCCATTCAAAGAGACGACAATGGCAATGTGATACTCAACAACAATGGTGACCCGCTTTATGCATACCAATACCTCAAACCGGCACTGGCCCGGAGTCTGGGTTTTTCACTAAGGGTCAACCTCTTTGGTGCCATGATTTTGGAGCCTTATTATGCAAGGCAGCTCGACAGCAGGGGCAGTTGGACCTTTGGCCTCAACTTGATCCCCGGCTGGTAGTCAATAAACAAGTTATTTATGGTTTGGCAGTCTGGTCTATGTCGCCTGCCTTTATGGCCAAATAGTAAACGTGGGTATCATCATCACCTTGAGCATAGGTAAAACATTTTTCCGCATCCTTCCAGCTGAGATTCTGCCAAGGATTTTGTGGATTTGAAAACACGTAATCTTTTTTGATGATGATCCAGCTGTGCGTTTTGGAGAAGCTGCTTTGGAAGCCGTACAACATTCGTTTGAGCTCCGTTAAATCTGCAGCTGTCAGTTTATTGTCATTGTTGACATCTGCTGCAATCAGTTGGTATGGATCGGTAATTTTTTTAAGTCCCAAAATGTGGTTGCGCAGCAGTATGAGATCGTTGATGCCAACACCATTGTTGGCGTTGGTTTCCTTTTTAACATTGGCACATATTTCAGTACCAAATACTGGCACATTGGCGGTAAGGGTGTGGTCGCCTGTAAAAAAGCGTGGGAATTCAGGTACACCAGCTTCCAGTCTTGCTTCGAATTGGGTAAGACCCTCTCCCTTTACAGTAGTCACGTGAAAGTTGACAAGGTGGCACGGGTCTGGATTTTGATCGATAAATGTGGTTTGTGTGTTGCCGGTAGTGGAATTAAAAGCTTCATCCCAGACGGTTGTTTTAAGGTTGATAAGCTTTGCAATAAGGAAACAGGTTTGAAATACTTTTTCAGAAGATCGAAAATTTGGATTCCACCGCTGCGCCTTACCAATGCTGAATTCATATTCCGAACCGGGCAGACCATTGCCTTTGAAATAATGCACTTCCATGAGCTTTTCTGCGATGGGCTTTTCCTCATTGAAAGTGTATTTCAATTGATTGGTAGGACTGCAATTATCACTTGAGGTTTTAATAAAATCAATGGCCCACAACTGCACCTCATGGTTTTGTAAAAGTGCTGAAGATAAGGAGACAAAAGTAGCATTTGGAGCGATTGTATCCCCTTCACACGGATTTTGGGAGTAGGCAGTAAACAGCAATAGAACCGCAAAGGCAGTGATTAGGTGTTTTTTCATGTTTGTGGAATTTTAGGGAGGAGCCGTAGTACAAATATAGTGAATAAAGTTTGAAACGTACCAAGTATTCTTTACACTACAGGTTGAAGATCACCCAATTATATCAGAAGTCCAAATTTTATTTTTTGAAGCCTCATAATTTAAACGCCATCCAAATTTTATTTGTGATTTGTGAACATTTGTTGTCATTTGTATTGAGTGATGTACCTCCTAAATTGCTCTAGTGTTTGTTTGTAAGGAAATTATGACAAATACAAAAGTGGCTTGGTGGACAAATACTGCTTACTTGTCGAAGAATTATTGGTATTGGGACAATATCACTTTGTAGGAACGCTATAACTCCCTATCTTACAGATTGTAAATTGTAATCAATGGATTTTATTGAAAATGCGGAACC
>CALMWS010000116.1 GCA_937870795.1 uncultured Bacteroidota bacterium
CATAGACGGGCAGTTGATGGGGCTGTGTAGTTTTTGTATCTTTATGCTCTGAAACGCAAAAAGATTTCAATGATAAACCTTGGTTTGGCATGGTAATAGGTAATTTTTTCTCAAAAATAGTCAAAATCAGCCTGACGGCTTTCATTATCACATTGTGTATTGTATATGGGAAGACACAAACCGTTGAAGGGTCTACCGGGCGAAACAACACTGAGGAAGCACGTGTTTTTATGATTACCTTATCTGCCGGAGGCATGCAGCCTATGGGTGCATTCAAAAGTAAAATTCATGATATGCAGGCTCAGTTTAATTTATCTGCTTTTGGGCAAATGAAAGCGGAGAGTCCTTTGTTTTTCGGTTTTGAGCTTGGATACAGTGTTTTGCAGGATTTCGGTACTACCCTCCCCTTTACGATAGATGGTATTGAAGAAGAATGGAATGTGGAAACCAATAGCCAAATTTTGTACACAGAATTGGCCTGTAGGTATTATTTCCCTTTCAAAGTATACACAGTAGATTTTTTCAGCGAATTTAATTTGGGTACAAATATTTTATTTACCACCACCACATTTACCCCACCTGACCCTGAAGAGGCTGGTGATACCGATACAAACAAATCTGCCATCACAGTGCGATATGGTGCGGGGCTTGGCTTCCATGTGCCTGTATATGAAATGTTGTATTTGCAGGGAAGGGTGAACTATGCGGCCGGCTTATCTACCCGATTTTACGCACAAAAGGACAGTGTTGCTCCAATTCAGGAGAGCACCATTGAAGCATTCGAGCTGCAAAAATCAACAACAGACATTTTAAAGTGGGATATAGGTCTTACTTTTACATTTTAATTAATAGATGACATCAATCAAGATATCTGACCTGGAAAGGCAGGACGATCTGTACATTCACGAACAAATTGTGGTAGATAAGGGCCAGCGGCCTTTACGGATCGATAAATTTTTAATGGACAGGCTGGATCAGATTTCCCGCAACCGGTTGCAAAATGCGATTAAGGCTTCGTGTGTACTGGTCAATGATAAGGAAGTTAAATCCAATTACAAAATCAGACCGGAAGATGTCATTTCTTTGGTATTGCCAAGGAATCCTGATGACATCGAAGTCCTTGAGCCTGAAAACATACCCCTTGATATTGTTTACGAAGATGATGACTTGCTGGTAATCAATAAGCAGGCCGGCCTGGTGGTTCATCCGGGAGTGGGCAATCCTAAAGGTACATTGGTAAATGCGTTGCTTTATCATTTTAAGGACCAATCATTGCCTGTTATGCAGGG
>CALMWS010000117.1 GCA_937870795.1 uncultured Bacteroidota bacterium
TTTTGAAACACACGCAGCGACGCAAAATCTTGCATCGTAACACACAACCGTCATTATAAGATTTGTCTTTAAATGAAAGGGTTGGTCAATGTTCAAAATGCAGGCAGGTTATAAGACCAAATGTCATCTTCTTCCAACAACCTTCCAATTAAAATTTGGTGTAATGGGTTCATTTACACCCTGTACCAAATAATATTTCATTATTTTTTCCAAATAATGCAAAATAAAATTTGGTGTTATTTCGCATTTGCGTTCAGATGGTTGTGCGGAAAAATGGGGGGGTGCGGGAATACCCAACAAAAAAATAGAAAATGGCCATGATATTGCTTGTAATGGTAGGCATTTTCCCTGTTTTTCTCTACTTTTGTGGCCTGTTTGATTCAAAGGTCTTTCATCTTTTAGTTAGGGGTGTCTCCGACCTTATTAATGGGAATCAAACCATTGCATTTTACAAAAATTAAGCAAAACATTATGCAAAACAATGAAATCTACTTTGTGCCCTTGATGGGGCTCATTGGTCTCTTATTTATGATGTGGAAAGCGCGCTGGGTAGTAGCCCAGGACGCCGGAACCGGCAAGATGCAGGAAATATCAGCGGCGATTGCGGATGGTGCCCTTGCCTTTTTGAAGGCTGAATGGAGGGTGCTCTTCATCTTCGGAGCGGTTGTATCCGTTTTGTTAGCATGGTCGGGTACACTGGTAGAAAGTTCACACTGGTTGATTGGTGTAGCTTTCATCATTGGCGCCTTTACTTCAGCATTCGCCGGGTACATCGGTATGAACATCGCTACAAAAGCAAATGTACGCACAGCACAGGCGGCACGTACCAGTTTGAAACAAGCCCTGAAAGTTGCCTTTACAGGGGGAACTGTCATGGGCTTGGGTGTTGCCGGTCTGGCAGTAATGGGACTCAGCATCCTGTTTATCATTTTTTACAACATGTTTGTAGGCGACTCCGGTGATGTCAATGGCTTGCCAATGGAAAAAGCACTGGAAGTGTTGGCTGGCTTTTCATTGGGAGCTGAATCCATTGCCTTATTTGCACGTGTAGGTGGTGGTATTTACACCAAAGCAGCCGACGTAGGTGCCGACCTTGTAGGTAAGGTAGAAGCAGGCATTCCTGAAGATGATCCGCGCAACCCTGCTACCATCGCTGATAACGTTGGTGACAACGTAGGTGACGTAGCCGGTATGGGTGCCGATCTTTTTGGTTCTTATGTTGCTACCATCCTGGCCACCATGGTTTTAGGTAGAGAAATTGTATCACAAGACAACGTAGGGGGCACTGCTCCTGTATTGTTGCCAATGTTTTTAGCGGGTCTGGGACTTTTGTTCTCTGCAGTTTCAACCTTCTTTGTGACCGTTAAAGACGATCACGGAGATGTGCAAAAAGCATTGAACCTTGGCAACTGGGCTTCAATCCTCATGACTGCAGTGGTTTCTTATCCCATCGTGATGACTTACATGCCGGCTTCAATGGAGATCAGGGGTGTGACCTTCACCAATACCAATGTGTATTTTGCCATCATCCTCGGACTGGTAGTAGGTGCTATCATATCCTGGATTACGGAATACTATACAGCCATGGGCAAAAGACCTGTTTCATCAATTGTACAGCAATCATCTACAGGTCACGCTACCAACATCATCGGTGGTTTGTCGGTAGGTATGGAATCTACCCTTGTACCAATGATCGTTTTGGGTGCGGGTATTTTTATTTCTTACTTCCTTGCCGGACTTTACGGGGTGGCTATCGCCGCTGCCGGTATGATGGCAACCACAGCTATGCAGCTGGCCATCGATGCATTCGGTCCGATTGCTGATAACGCAGGAGGTATTGCCGAAATGAGTGAATTGCCTAAAGAAGTTAGAGAGCGTACCGATGTATTGGATGCAGTAGGCAACACTACTGCCGCAACAGGTAAAGGATTTGCTATCGCTTCTGCTGCTCTGACGGCACTGGCATTATTTGCAGCCTTTGTTGGATTAACAGGCATTACATCCATCGATATCTATAAGGCCGATGTATTGGCGGGTTTGTTCATCGGTAGCGTGATTCCTTACATCTTTTCTTCACTCGCCATTGCCGCAGTAGGCAGGGCTGCCATGAAAATGGTGGAAGAAGTAAGGCGCCAGTTCCGCGAAATTCCCGGTATCATGGAGGGAAAGGCAAAACCTGAATACGACAAGTGTGTAGCCATTTCTACCCAGGCTTCCATCAAAGAAATGATGGCTCCGGGTTTGATTGCCATCATTGTACCGGTGGTCGTTGGCTTTATCTTCGGTCCAGAGGTACTTGGAGGCTGTCTGGCCGGTGTAACCGTATCCGGTGTATTGATGGGTATCTTCCAGAACAATGCCGGTGGTGCTTGGGACAACGCCAAAAAATCATTTGAGAAAGGCGCAGAGATCAACGGTGAAATTCACTACAAAGGCTCTTCTCACCACAAAGCCGCGGTGACAGGAGATACAGTGGGTGATCCATTCAAAGATACTTCAGGTCCATCAATGAACATCCTGATCAAACTGATGTCGATCGTATCACTGGTGATTGCACCCCACATCAACATCAACAACCACACAGCTCTGTTTTCGATGAGACCACATACCATCGACAGTCAGCCCCATAAGATGTCGGAGAGCAACGACACTTACAAAATGCCACAGCATGAATTGAAATAAGCACATTGCTTAAAAAAAATAGCAAAGCCGGTCCTTTTAAAGTGGCCGGCTTTTTTTTTGTCCCTAAGTGACAGGACTATAACTAAAGTTACATTGACCCCTTGGGGTGTATGCCCTAATTTTACCGAAAAAAACAATGAATACCTTTCGCCAAAAAGCAAGTGATATTTGGAAAGAGCTAGGCATTGAAATTTCTACCCTCATGGTAATCGTGCTGATTACCATAGGCACCTGGATGTTTCTCCAACAAAAAGCAGGCGATCAAATTACTTCATTTTTTAGGAGCCTGGAACAAAACAAAGAAATTAGAAATAAGGAAATGAGCCTTTGTCGTGATTCCAGTAATTTTAATAAGCATTTAATGTTAAATGTTGCCATGGTAAACAACTATCAGGATGCTTCCAAACACTTGCTGATTGCGATGTACCGCAACTACATGCCCAACGTAACCTTGTTCCCGATTTTTACCGGATTGGTAGGCATACTTACCCTTATCATAGCCCAACAAAGCTGGGCCAAAGTTTCTGCAGGAGTAAAAAGCCTCTTTCTCCTTTTTGTATTGTTTTCCGGGTTGTTTGGCATCTATCCGGATATCTTTCATCAAAAAGAAACCATTGACAAAAATTTGCAAACCTACATCGATATGGAAAAAATGCAAATTCATGCCTCTGAGATCAATCTTTCCTGTATCAGTGATTCTACCCAAATAAAAAAAATTATCCAACAGAATGCAGAAATCATAGCAAAGTTGAATTTCTATTTCAACGTCCAAAAATCAGGCCTGGACATCAACACGCTTAAGGTGCCCGGAATTCAATAATCATGATTACCTTCTTCTGCCAACGCGAATCAAACATCGTAGCACGAATTGATGTATACCACAAAATGACCACATCCATTCAAATGTCGCTGCATGGCACCTCTCTGTCCTATCCAGAGGGAATTCGCAGCCATTACGTGGAACTGGGTACCGGTAAATCATTGTTCAATAAAATCCTTGTAATTGCCCTTCAGGTGCAGAAAACAATGATGGATGATCTACATTGTCAGGTAATTCTTACCCTGGTAGATGGCATGCACGAAGAAAGTTATGCCCTTATTACGGGTCAAATGAAAATGGATAAACCGTGGATTTCCAATTTATTCATGTTGATTTTTAAGAAAAAAAGGGGTACGTAGGTGCACAAGATTTTGTACACCTACATACCATCCAAATCCATCTTTCTTTTTCTGCTTTTTCCGTATCTTTGCGCCCTGAAATAAACAGACCATGTATAGAACACACGACTGCGGGCAATTGAGAATCAGTGATGTAGGAAGCCAGGTAACCCTCTCCGGCTGGGTGCAAAAGGCGCGGGATTTGGGGGGCATGACCTTTTTGGATCTCAGAGACCGGTATGGCATTACCCAGGTGGTTTTCAACATGGATGAAAATGCAGATTTGTGCCAGGAAGCCCGCAAACTGGGACGAGAATTTGTGGTGCAAATTTCTGGT
>CALMWS010000118.1 GCA_937870795.1 uncultured Bacteroidota bacterium
TGTTTATTTTGATTTACGACTCAACAAAAATGATTTAAATTCCTGGTATTTGGTGCCCAAACTGTGCGCAGTTTTAGGTTTTTCGGCTAATTCCAGCAGTCGGGCAGGTATCGGAGGCTTTTGTCCTATGGCAGTCTCTACAGTATCAATAAACTTGGCAGGATGGGCCGTTTCCAAAAAGAAACCACTTCCGCCGTGTGTTTCAAGGTAGCTGCGCAGGGCAAGATGGCCAATGGCTCCATGAGGGTCCATAATGTAGCCGCATGTATCATATACTCTTTTCATTTCTGTACGGGTCTCATTGTCCGTAGCCCAAAATCCAGAAAGGTCGGCCCTTAATTTATTGACATCTCCATCATAAAGTTCTGTCAATCGCACAAAATTGGAAGGGTTGCCTACGTCCATGGCGTTGCTAAGCGTAGACACTGAAGGGCGGGCTTCAAACCTGCCGGTCTCCAGGTAGTCTGGCACCACATGATTTAAATTGGTAGCGGCAATAAAATGATGAATTGGCAATCCCATTTTTTTGGCCATCAGACCGGCGGTAAGGTTGCCAAAATTTCCCGATGGTACGCTGCACACCCATTTGCCGTTTCCCTGCCATTGGCGGCAAGCTTCGAAATAATAAAAACTCTGGGGAATAAGACGGGCAATGTTGATGGAGTTGGCTGAGCTGAGTTTATAATGGGCCTTTAGCCCACCATCCAAAAAAGCTTCTTTCACGAGCGCCTGGCAATCATCAAAACTGCCATTGATTTCACAGGCTGTAATGTTTTTGCCCAGCGTGGTCAGCTGCTTTTCCTGCAAGTCAGAGACCTTGCCCGAAGGGTATAAAATGATGACTTCAATGCCCTCAACATCCAAAAACCCTGCAGCCACAGCCCCACCGGTATCTCCACTGGTGGCCACCAGGATGGTAAGAGGCTTTTCTGTTTTTTCATTGAAGTAAGCCATAAGCCCTGCCATAAATCTGGCACCAAAATCTTTGAAGGCAAGCGAAGGACCGTGCCACAATTCCAGACTATAAATGCCTTTGCTTACTTCATGCAAAACAACAGGGAAGTCAAATGCCGTTTCTGTAATCTTTTTCAGGGCACTTGCTTCCACAGCCCCACCCAACCAATGTTGGGCCAGTTCCACACAAAGTTCAGGGAAAGTCAAAGTATGAAACCTCTCAAAAAAAGAAGCCTCAAGCACCGGTATTTTCTCAGGCATGTACAATCCCTTATCAGGAGCCAGGGCTTCCATGACACAATGGGAAAGCGGCTGTCGCCAGTTGCGATCAGTGGTGCTGTAAAGCAGCATTTATGACAGGTTTATTGAAAAATCAATGGTTGTGGTCTTCGTGACCTTCGTGATCATGACCTTCATGGTCATCGGCTTTTTTGTCATTCATCACATAGTCCATGCCACAAGCAGGGCAAACTCCGGCTTTGTCGGATCCACTGCCTTTGCAGTGCATTGGGCAAATGTAGGCGGAAGTGTACTCCGGACCGGTCTTATCAACCGTGGTTTCGGTAGTGGTCGTTTCCGTAGTAGAGGTTTCAGGTGCTGCTTTTTCAGCGGCGGGTTTGCATGACAGCACGAAGGCAAAAGCCAGTAACAAGATGTTGTATTTCATACTTTTATTGAATTGAAAATATGCTGCAAAATTAGCATTTTTTACCCAGAACGTTTTACTTTTTAGTTGCCTGGCGGACAGTGTCGGGTCATTTATGCAAAAGCCTTTTAAAAAAATCAAAAGTTGAAGCCTTTTGTCTATTTTTGTCCAGATTAAAAACTATGATATGAGGAAAATCCTGGCGGTCGGCTTGATCTGTTTTACCATGGCCTGGTTTGGAAACGAACTCAGAGGCCAGGGCGTCCATTTTTCCTACCTCGAATTTGCACCCCAATCCATCAACCCGGCTTACCTGGGAGGCTTTCTCGGCTCATACCGGGGTACCGGTATTTACAGGTCTCAGTACAACAATGGCACTGAGGTCAAGGGGTATACTACTTTTGAGTTGGGTATTGATGTGCCCATCATTCGCGGCTTTCGCAAACAGGACTGGATTGGAGGGGGCATCAGTTTTAATGTAGACCAGCGAGGCACCTTTGCTTTTAAGGATACATATTCAAGATTGGGCTTGAGCTACCACTTTAGCCTGGATAAAAAACAAACTTCGGTATTGACCCTGGGTCTTCAGATCGTCAATTTGAGTAGGACCATTGATGTGCCTAAAGACGGGACAGGTTTCAGCATTCAAAATCCTACCTCACCGGATCCTGACATTAAAAAATTTTTCACTTCTTTTGACCCTGATAACATGGATAGGCTAAATCCAAAATCCGGCCGCGACTGGGTAGGTGGGCTGGCCTATACCCGTACCAACAAGACAAGCGTTTTACGCACCGGCATTGCCTTCTCAGGTATCTTTCCGGTAAGTGTTGGTTTCAAAGGCCTCTTCCAACTGCCTTTCAAAATTATTGGCCATGCAGCCATGGTCAACCAGATCAACAAGACCATGAGCATCGAACCGGCGGCTATTTTTCAAAAAGCCGGTTATGGCACAGAGTTTATGTTTAATACCAAGGTTGGTTACAAATACAACAAGGAGAAAAACGATAAAGTAAAAGCAGGACTTGGTTTCAGGACAGGCACCTTCTCTGCCATCTTTTTTATGGGAGGAGAAATCAAGGGCATCAATTTTGGCCTAAGCTATGATCTCCCTATCTCGGGATATGCTGCGGCTCCGGGCACCCAAAATGGCTTTGAATTTGGTGCGAGTTACATAGGTGTGTTGAAAAAGACACCAAAACCCAAACCGATTATCATATGTCCAAGACTTTAATCGTTATCTATCATTCCACTTCAACAATATAACATCGAAAGATGATCAAGGCAATTAAAATTTCGCTTGTTTTTATCCTTTGCTGGAATGTTCAGCAGGCCATTGCTCAACCCATGAAAACGGTAGATTACAATACCAAACTCATGGTGGCGGATCAGGCAGCATCTGAGGGTGATTATTATGGAGCCATCGAATGGTATACCAAGGCATTTGAAGAGAGCAAAGACCTCAACCTTCAATTGGCCATTGCGGATTTGTACATTCTGGCCAGAGACTTTGCCAAAGCGGAGAAGATTTATGACAGGATCCTAAAAAGAGACAAAAAGAAAGAATACGAAGACATACGGATTGATTATGCCCGATCACTCAAAAGCCAGGGAAAATACAGGGATGCACTCAAAGAATTTAACACCATTTTAGAAGACGCAGAGTCTACCGATTCGCTCAAATCATTGGCAAGGTTTGAATTAAAGGGCATTGAAATGATGGACAATCTTGCGCCCAACCTCGAAGCCATTGTCAATTACCTGCCTGGTAAAGTAAATAGCGGATCAGCTGAAACATCACCGGCAGTTGGACCCGACGGCAGCTTGTATTTTTCTTCTTTCAACCGAAAAAAAGAAATCATTCTGGATGGATCTGAAAAGGATTACCACGCCAAAATCTATTCAGCTGATAAAAATGACAAAGGTGAATACGACAAAGTAGCTGAACTGCCCGAGTCTATCAACAGACCAGAATTTAATGCTGCAGGAGTAGCCTTTTCAAGAGATGGCAAACGCATGTACTTTACCAGAGCGGTATTGCAAAACAACAACATAGAAACATCTACACTTTTTGTTTCAAACCGAAGCGATGCCGGCTGGGGAGCGCCCCGTGAAATAGCAGAACTCAAGGGAGAGTACATCGTCAAACACCCATATGTAGGTGAATTGTTTGGCAATGAAGTTTTGTTTTTTTCATCCAATATGTTGGGCGGACTCGGTGGCTTTGACCTATACTATAGCACCATCAAGGGAGACAGTTACGGATTGCCCACCAATCTGGGAACAGTTATCAACACGGCAGCAGACGAAGTGAGTCCATACTACAACAATGGTACACTTTATTTCAGCTCCAACGGACATCCCAACATGGGGGGCTTTGACATCTTTTATGCAAATTGGAATGGCTTCAACTGGGAAGGCCTCACCAATATTGGCTTCAATTATAATACTGCCTACGACGATATTTTCCTTAGGTTCAATGAAAGCGGAAGCAATGGATTTTTGGTTTCCAATCGTCCAAATAAAGACAAGCAAAAAATGAAAGGCAGCGATAGTTGCTGCGATGATATTTACAGTGTTTACATTCGTGAATTGGTCATTGATCTGCTGGCCACCATCGAAGACCAAAACGGACCCCTCAATGGAGCCAATGCGGAAGTTTACGATCTTACCCTGGGTGGCTACCCGGATACCAAATCCAACTTCAACGGTAATATCTTCAACTTTCCGTTAGAGGCGGATCGGAATTACAAAGCCATCTTCAAAAAGGAAGGGTATTTTCCGGATACCATCACCTTCAATACCAATGGCATCCTGGATGATTATACCGTTAAAAAGACCATCAAGCTCAAAAACGATCCCAATTACGGAAAAGACGAGGTGGAAATTGTTACCATCAACCAGCCCATTCGACTCAACAATATTTATTACAACTATGACAAGGCAGACATCCTGCCCGATGCCGAGCAAGATTTGGGTACATTGGTGGATTTGATGGAAGATTATCCCGACATGGTCATCGAACTTTCATCGCACACAGATGCGAGGGGTGATGATGGCTACAACCAGAAACTTTCACAGCGCAGGGCTGAATCGGCCAAAACATGGTTAGTAGCCCGGGGCATCAACAAAGACAGGATCAAGCCTGTGGGCTATGGTGAAAAAGTCATACTCAACCGTTGTGCCAACAACGTGAGGTGTACAGATGCCGAGCACCGCATCAACCGTAGGACAGAATTCAAGATCATTGCAGGTCCGCAAAGCATTGAAATCAAAAAAGAAGTATTCAAAGACAAGGGAGGAGACCGCACAGGTGAATCAGCACCCAGGGGCAAAAACTAACCCTGTATATAAACCAAAGCTTTTTCCTCAAAAAAGGATTCTTTAAAATACTTCTGCAGAGGCGTTATTTCTGCGTATTCGCCGCGGGGCAACAACTTTATTTCAGCACGGATATCACCACCTTTCAGCGCAATAATGCCATTAGGCAGTGCATTGATGTGTTTGGTTTTGATGAGTTTTTTGGACCAGTAAAACAATTTATCCAGGGTAGCAACGGCACGGGTAACCACAAAATCAAATTTTCTATCTTTGATTTCTTCCACCCTAATGTGGCGGGTTTCAATATTGGACAGCCCTATGGCCTGAGCCACCTCCTCCACTACTTTCAACTTTTTACCAATTGAATCAACCAGTAAAAAACGACATTCTGGAAAAAGAATGGCAAGGGGAATGCCCGGAAAGCCACCTCCCGTGCCCAAATCCAGGATATCGGTGCCGGGTTTAAATTGTATGTATTTGGCAATAGCCAGGGAATGGAGCACGTGGTGCAGATATAGGTTTTCAATGTCCTTTCTGGAAATGACGTTGATTTGTGAATTCCATTCCGCATAAAGGTCCTGCAATTGTTGAAATTGCCGTGTTTGTTCTTCACTGAGTTGACCAAAGTAAGCTTGGATTATTTCCATGTTTGTACTTTTTTTGTTTTGAAACGGATGGCTACCATCAGATAAAAACCAGCCAGAAAGATGTCGGCAACGGGAGTCCACAACAACGCTTTAATAGAACCGAGCTTTCTAAATACAGGGTATTGTACCAGTGACATAAGTCCCACCATGATCATCCAGCAAGCCAGGGCTTCCTTTACTTGCAGAGCTCCACAAACAGTGCTCAACAATAACAAGAAATAGATCATCAGATGCAGTCCACCGAAGACAGCCAATAGCCATTGGTGTTTTTTCTGGTAGTGGGGTGCGGTGGCAATTTGACGACTGCGCTGGCGCAACCATTCACCCAGAGTTTGAGGTGCATTGGAAACACAGAAACTATAGGGGTGGATACAAATTGTGGTGTTTTTGGCATTGGCAGCGGCCTGAACAAACAGATCATCGTCGCCTGATATTACCGGGACATTTGAAATTTCTTCCACATTGGAAAGATAGCTTTCTTTGTCAAATAACATATTCCGGCCAACACCCATGTAGGGAAGGCCCGCCAGAGCATAAGAAAGATATTGCATGCCCACGTAGGCAGCTTCATAACTGGCAAGCTTTGAAGCCATACTTTTCCCGGCTTTTAGAGGGGCAAAACCCAAAACGATCTGGTGGTTGGCTGACGTCAATGAGGCTTGCATGGCATCGAAGTATTTTAGTGATGCGGGCTCACAATCAGAATCTGTCACTGCTATCCACGTATACTTTGCCGCCCGAATGCCCGAGATTAATGCGTGTTTTTTACCTTCATTTCCATCATTGAGCTGGTATCTGATGCGGGGGTCTTGCAGTGTGCTGATATATGAATTTAAAGTGGGGTCCGGACCATCATCAACAATGATCATTTCCCATTGCTCGTAATTTTGTTTTTGGATTTTGGTGACTAATTTTTGTATGCCACTTAGGTTGTTTTTCACTGCTACTACCAGGCTGATCGCCTTTTCTTTCGATGTTGATGCTACGGGCCGGTAAAGTGCAAGCCGTATAAAAAACAGGTACCAATAAGAAAGTCGCAGTGCAATGAGAGACAACAGAAAATAAAGCATGCTTATGACTTAAAATGATTCCAACCCTGTGCGGTAATGGCATGGTACTGACCGCCTGTTGTTACCAGTGCAATGCCGGCTCTTGGGTCTTTCATCTCTCCAATAACGAAGACATCGGGCATATAACGAATGGCTTCAAAATCTGAAGGAGCTACCGTAAACAACAATTCGTAATCTTCACCACCATGCAAAGCGCAGGTGATGGGATCGAGGTTAAACTGAATGGCCGTTTGTTCTGTAAGGGGATGCAGCGGAACCTTACTTTCTTCAATCAATGCTCCGGTACCCGATTGTTTGCACAAATGGATGATTTCAGAAGCCAAACCATCTGAAATATCGATCATGGATGTGGGAATGACATTGTTTTGTTCAAACCAGGCAACTGCATCTTTGCGTGCTTCCGGTTTTAATATTCTTTCGATCAAATACTCAAAGCCACTGAGCTCCGGTTGAATTTGCGGACTTTCGCTGTAGATGGATTTTTCTCTTTCAAGAATCTGCAGTCCAAGGTAAGCAGCCCCCAGGTTGCCGGTAACACAGATGATATCTCCGGGACGGGCTCCACTTCGCAGAGCCACAGCATTTTTTTCACATTTTCCAATGGCGGTAATGCTCAGCGTCATTCCTCTCGGAGAGGAGGTAGTATCTCCGCCCACCAGGTCAACTCCATAGAGTTCACAGGCAAGTAACATTCCACTGTATAATTCTTCCAGTGCTTCTACAGAGTAGCGGTTTGAAATAGCAAGGCCAACCGTAATTTGCTGTGGAACACCATTCATGGCATAGATGTCAGACAAATTAACAACTACCGCCTTGTAGCCCAGATGTTTCAACGGGGTATAGGCAAGGTCAAAGTGAATGCCTTCTACCAGCAGATCTGTGGTCACGAGCGTATAATGCTGACCACTGTCCAAAACAGCCGCATCATCTCCTACGCCCCGAATACTGGAGCTTTGTTGCAAAACGATGTTTTCTGTGAGGTGGTCGATGAGGCCAAATTCTCCAAGCTCGTTTACATCGGTACGTTTGTTGTTGTCCATCTCTTTGTTTGGTGTCAAAATTAGTGTTATCGCCTGAATCTATTGCAGACCTTTTATAAAATAAACCTTGCTACAGCCACTTTCGGATGAGCAAAGGTAAGAGGTATAGATCGCAAAGCAATGCTGAAGCCAGAGTAATGGAAACCAACACACCAACGATGAGGCTAGGTGGATGGGAGGAAAACAGCATGACAAGAAAGCCGAAAAACAAAATTACAGTGGTAAGCACCAATGCCTTTCCCGTATCTTTAAAAGTGGCGGCCATGGCACTTTCTTTATCCATTCCTTCGTCCATGCACAATTTAAATCGACTTAGAAAGTGAATGGTATCATCTACGGCTATGCCAAAAATGATGGCAAAAATAATGGAAATGCCTGCCTCCAGCTCGATGTGAAAATAGCCCAGCAATGCACCGGCAAATAACAGGGGTAGCAGGTTGGGTATCAAAGAAATGACCCACATCTTCCAACTTTTTAACAGCCAGGCCATCAAAAGTGAAATCAACAATATGGATAATAACAAGCCCTGCATCAGGTTTTGGGTAACATAGATGCTGTTTTTGTCAAGGATAAGGCCAGTGCCCGTTCTTCTTACTTCAATCAATTTTGGGTTGATGTTTTTTTTCACCCAGGCATCGATTCTCAAGCCCAGCGATTTGATGCTGTCTGCACCTATATCTGCTACTATGGTGGCCACCCGTGTTTTATCGTTGTTTTTATTAACCAGAATGGTTGCCTCAGCTGTTCGCATTTTTGAAAGCAGGCTTCGGTATTCTTCAAAAACCATAGAATCTGAAGGTAAGGAATAAAATGATTTTTGATTGCCGTTTGCCATCATCGACATGCTTTTATACAACATAGCCTGAGACAAAGAAGAGTTGATGGCACCAGTAGATCTTAGATAATTTTCAAGCTTGTCAATTTCTTTTACCACCGAATAACTATCTGCCTTGAAAGGAGGTTTTACCGTTATAGCAAATTCCAATGGGCGGAATCCTGAAAAGTTCTTTTCAAAATAAAGAAAATCTTCGGTCACCTTTGCACCGCGTGGCAGGTTGTCGAGTAGTTTGTAATTGGTGGTTATTTTACTTACTCCAAACAAACACAGTGAAACTACCAAAATAAAAACTGCAGATATAATCTTGGGTTTCCTCAAAGTATAATGATACGCAAAATCGGCAAAATGTTGCAACCATACAGCCTTACCTTTTGGCCGGTACAATTGAGAAGGTTTGAATAAAACCAGAATGCCAGGTACAACGCAAAGTACGACCACAAATGCAATCAATACACCTATGCCTGCATTGATGCCAAATTCGCGAATGACATTGAGTCTCGAAGTCACCAATGTGGCAAAACCCACCGCAGTGGTTGCAGAGGTTAGGAAGGTGGCAAAACCGATTTCACGAATCACCTTTGTCATGCTGCTTATGCGGTCACCTTCTTCATCGGTGCTGTCTATGTACTTACTCATGATGTGGATCACGTCTGATGAGCCCACAATGAGAATGAGCACGGGATACAAGGCCGACATGAGTGTGAGTTCTCTGCCGGTATAAGCCAGAAAACCCATAAAAACGAGCAGGCTGGATGTCACACCCAGAATGCTGATCAATACACTCCACCAGCTGGCAAAAATCAACCAAAGCACACCGGCTACCAGTACGGCAGATACGAGGGTTGAAATCATTACCTCTCTTTTTTGGAGGGCTACCAACTCTGATTGAAAAAAGGCTCTGCCCAGCAAATGCACATCGTTCCAAGCAAAACCATTGTCGTTCAACAACACCTTGAGCCCTTCGAGCAGACTGTCTGACTGACTTACATTGATGTTGTTTTTGGTCTTGATCACCACAGCGGCAGATTTCATATCTTTGGATACAAAATAGCCTTTTACACGTTCATCGTTGATCAAGAGCAGGCTATCACTTTTGAGCAAAACCGGATCATTTTTATGAACCAGTGGAAGCGTGGAATAACCAAATGGAGTTTTTACCGGATACCGGGTAGATGTGATGCTCTGTGATGTTGCCACATAAGGAAGCTGGCGCACCCCTAGTGTAATTTCGTGTAATCTGCCAAGATAGCTGGTATCAAATACAGACTCCTCACTCTTTAGTGTGAGAAATAAAAAGTTGTCGTCATTTTCAAACTCAGAAGTAAACGATTTAAAAAACTCCAGGTCCTCATCGCCATCGGGGAAAAACTGTTCAAATTCAAAATTTATGCGCAGTCTTGAAAGCCCCAGAGCACTCACAAGGCATAAAACCAAAAAGGTAGCAAATAAATAATTGCGGTGGGTGAGTAGTTTTTGGATCATCATATTTTTTTCATCATCGATACAGCGCAGATTTCATCAATCCCGCTTTGCACAGCATGTGGGTAACAGAAACCCCCAAAACTCCCAGCCCGTATTTAGCACTGCGTGTAAAATTGATGGAACTGGCTTCTTCAAAATACTTGGTAGGGCAGGTCACTTCGGCAATGTCAAACCCTTTGTAAATGATCTGAGACAACATTTGGTTGTCGAAAATGAAATCATCTGAATTGCCTTCATAATGGATGGCTTGTAACACTTCTCTGCTGAATGCGCGATAGCCGGTATGGTATTCTGAAAGTTTGTAACCATTGAGCAGATTCTGAAAACCTGTCAAAAAACGATTGGCTATATATTTATAAAGCGGCATGCCCCCCTTGAGTGCACCTTTGCCCAGAATGCGACTGCCCAATACAACCGGGAATAAATCTTCACCAATGATGTTGACCATGCTCGGTATGAGTTTTGGGGTGTATTGATAATCGGGGTGCAACATGATTACAATATCTGCATTTAGCTCCAGCGCCTTGATGTACAATGATTTTTGGTTGCCGCCATAACCTTTGTTGACGGTATGTTGGATGACGTGTTGAATGCCCAATTGCCTTGCCAGCGCAGCAGTGTTGTCTTTGCTGGCATCATCACACAGGATGAGTTCATCAACCAGATCCATGGGGATTTCACGCAGGGTATTTTCCAACGTTTTGGCTGCGTTGTAAGCAGGCAATACCACCACTACTTTTTTGTTTTTATACATGGTCTGGAACTTTCAAAATAACCGCGAATATAGGCCAATTGTTTAAGAAAAAGGGCATTTGTAAAGGTGCAAATGGCTGTAAATGCTTAGTTTTGAGCATTCTCTAAGCTGTATGTTTTATGGATTCCACACTTGTTCATCTGGTCATTTTTTTTACCATCGGGGCAGCTATCGGCTACCTCACATATTTGCTTAGCGGTAGCAGGGGCAGAGCGCCAAAGTATATATGGTGGATGGGCGTTCTTGCCATTATTTCTTTTTGGATTGTATCATCTACCGGACTTTTTACCAAGCAGGATTTACATACCCATTGGCCGATGGCCATCTCTGTGGTGTCGGCCATTTGTATTGTAGTGGCTTCCTTTTTATACTGGTATTTAAGGAAGAAGGGAGATCACTCTTCGTAAGGAAGATCTTTCCAATCTTCTCTGGGTGGTATAAAACAGTCAATGATCTTACACGCTGTCAATGCCCTCCCGCTGTGTGGCAGATCCGGGGGTATGTAGGCGGATTCTCCCGGATTGAGTACCATCGTTTCATCCCCCAACGTGAATTCAAAACACCCTTCAATGACGTGCGACCATTGTTCGTGAAAGTGATGATGGGTAGGTAAGACCGTGCCAGCTTCGATGTAGATGTGTCCGATGGTCGCTTTATCAGAGTGAAAGATGGCTCCCGAAATACCGGGCCAAATGATCTGTCTGCGAAGGGATAGGTAGTCAATTTTTGGCATCAGGCACTCTCGTTTTTTAAAATGACAACGGCAAGTGGTGGCAAGTCGGCCAGGATACTAAATACCTTGCCATGGCACGATTCCTGCTCCGTTTCGTATTCAGTAGAAAGTGCAAAACCACTGCCTCCGTATTTTTTATCGTCTGTATTGATTAACACTTTCCATTTTCCTTTTTTAGGTACTCCAAATCGATAAGCCTTGTGGGGCGTGGTATTGAAATTGCACAAAACCACAATGTCGTCATCGATATCTTCTGATTTTCGGATGTAGGCAATGATGCTTGCTTCATGGTTCGAAAAGTCGATCCATTCAAAACCCCTGACATCGTACTGCAATTCATACATCGCTTTTTCGGATGTGTACAAATGGTTGAGGTCCTTCACCAATGCCTGTACTCCGCGATGGGTATCGTACTGCAGCAAGCCCCAGGGTAACTCAGCTTTGAAATTCCATTCTGTAGTTTGGGCAAATTCTGAACCCATAAACAACAGTTTTCCACCCGGATGCGTAAACATATAACCGTACATCGCTCGCAGGTTGGCAAATTTTTGCCATTCATCGCCGGGCATCTTATAAATCAATGAGGCCTTGCCATGCACAACTTCATCGTGTGAAAAGGGGAGAATAAAGTTTTCAGAAAATGCATATACGATGCTGAAGGTTATGTTGTTTTGATGGAACTGGCGGTAGATAGGAGGTTTCTTAAAGTAATCGAGTGTATCGTGCATCCAGCCCATCATCCATTTCATACCAAAGCCAAGTCCGCCGGAATGAATTGGGTGCGTCACCCCGGCAAAAGAAGTACTTTCCTCGGCAATTGTGTGGATGCCTTTGAGGTTGCTGTAAAGGGCTTCATTGAAGTCTTTTATGAAACTAATGGCGGCCAGGTATTCGTTGCCCCCATACTGGTTTTTATCCCACTCACCTTCTTTGCGACTGTAGTCGAGATATAGCATTGAGGCTACGGCATCTACCCTGAGGCTATCGGCGTGAAAAACTTCCATCCAGAAAAATGCACTGCTTAGCAGGAAACTTCTGATTTCGTTTCGTTCAAAATTGAAGATGAGGCTTTTCCAATCCGGATGATAGCCTTTTTTAGTGTCGGGATGCTCATAAACATGGCTGCCATCAAAGTAAGAAAGGGCATGACCATCAGATGGGAAGTGAGCTGGCACCCAATCCATAATCACACCAATACCGGCATTGTGAAAGGCTTCAATGAGTTCCATCAGATCCTGAGGTGTGCCAAATCTGGAGGTGGCGGCAAAGTAACCTGTAACCTGGTAGCCCCATGATGGGTCGTAGGGATGTTCCATCACCGGCATGAGTTCCACGTGGGTAAAGCCCATCTCCTTGACATAGGTTACCAATTCTTTGGCAAGAAGCTTATAACTAAACGGATTACCATCCTGGTGTTTTCGCCAGGAACCCAGGTGAACTTCGTATATGCTGTAGGGACAATTGAGTTCATTCTTTTTCGGACGGTTGTCCATCCATTTTTTATCTTTCCAGGTATAGTCAATGTCCCAAACAATGGAACAGTGGGCCGGGGGGGTCTGAAAGTGAAAGGCATAAGGATCGATTTTATCAAAGCGCAAACTTCGGTTGGTGGATTCGATCTGGTATTTGTAAAAATCACCTTTTTTAATGCCAGTGATAAAGCCCTCCCAGATACCTGAATTGTCCCAGCGTGGAAACAATACATGGTCGTCACCTACCCAGCCATTAAAACTACCTATTACAGATACACTTTTGGCCGCGGGTGCAAAAACTGCAAAATAACAGCCTTCCTCTCCATCCAACTCCAGGAGATGCGATCCCAATTTTTCATACAAACGGATGTGTTTCCCTGAACGAAACAGGTAGATATCATAATCTGTAAAAAGGGTGTGTGTTTTTATTGTATATTCCATGAAGTCTCAGTTAAGCATTTTCAAATGTACGGATAAAAACTGTAACGGGGTACCTGTCCCAACAGCGGCTTGGCAGTTATTGGGACACGTGCCTGTCCCTATACAAGTTTACTTGTGTAGGGGCTCTGTTCCCTACAACGTCTGCGTCATTGTAGGCACAGGTGCCGGATCCCTACAACCGCTTTGCAGTTATAGAGACACGTGCTTGTCCCTATACAAGTTTACTTGTGTAGGGACTCTGTTCCCTACAACGTCTGCGTCATTGTAGGCACAGGTGCCGGTTGTTCCAATGCCTGTAGAGACAATTTAAGAATCCCGATAACTGTTGTTTTGAAGGAAAGCCCCACAAATTCATATATAAATGCCTACCACTGAAAGAGTAATTAAGGGGGAGTTTTCACTTTACCACCTTCAATAGAGGGGGCTTAGCTTTATCACCCACAAAACGAATTGGGTTGAAGCCCAAAAAATCGAAAAGAAATAGTTTGATTTATTCCAACATGCCGAAGGTAGGTGGCGACTACATTTTTATCAGCATCAACCTTTGAGTCTTTAGCTCATTGCGACCTGAAAGGGTCAAATAATATGCTCCAGAAGGTAAAAATGAGGCATCTATTTTCAATTTCTCCGTCAAGCTTCCTTTTAAAACTTTTTTGCCATTCAGATCTTCAATGCTGTATTTTTCATAGTCTTTTATGTTCTCAATAATAACGTTGTCAGTAAAAGGATTGGGATAAACCCTGGTTGAGATCAAATCCAAATCTATTACTTCATTTGTCTGGCAGGACAATGGTACGTTTTCATATTTTAGTTCATCGTTGATCCAAAATTTACAAATTCTCCATTTAGGAAGGGTTGAAGACGGGTTGTGTCCATCAAAGAAAAAATCATCAACAGATCCCATGCCATTGTACCAGGAATAGGTTTTTTGTCTGTCATTGATGTTGTTAAAAATAAATTGTTTTGTTCTGTACCCATTGCCAATGACAACAAATTGGCTTGTATCCAAAATAAGATTGGTTTTCCATTCTTCTTCTGGAAACAAAAAATAATCAAAAACCAGCCTTTCGCCTGCAGCCTCCAAAACATACATCCTTTCATTTTCAACACGCAGGTAGGCCATGACCTCTTTTTTTGCAAAATCCGGCGTGTCTGATGCCTCTAAAATAAAATATTCCCTGTCATTAATAATTTCGGTGGTTTCCGCCATTCTGGCAAAAACGGTTCGATCTGACTGAGGGTTGTAGAGCTGCCATCGATTTCTTAAATCAAAAAAAGGTAAAATCCTGGATGGCTGGAGATAGGTCTTCCATTGGGTGCAGGGGTAATTGGAATAACATCCATCTGCATTCAGTCTGAGCAAAATGCTGTTTGAATTATGAGGCTTTTCCTGTTGGGGTTCATAAGATGTAAATGTACCGATCCGGCCACCGTAAACGATAGAGCCATCTGCTTCTTCTATTATATCATAAAAGGTGCCGGGTGAAGTCTGGTCAAGGCTATCCACCATCATCACCGCTCTCTGCCATATCATATTGCCGGTAGAATTCATCCTAAATATGTAAGGCGTGGCCACGGGATAACACTTCGTATACAAATCATAAATATAATTATGACCCTCTACACCCAGCTTAAAATAGATTTGCTGCAGGGAATCAAAATTGATTTCCCTGTTTTGCCAATACATACTTCCACAACCTAAGATATCCCCATTTTTGGCAGCAACCAACCTTTGGATGCTCATCGAGGCCAATTTTGAGCCCTTTAAAAAACCCTGTGTGGGGCGTGATTTCCAAATTAGATTTCCGGCCTTGTCTCTCTTTTCAATCCGTGTAAAATTACCCAGGTTGCCATTGTGCATGGTGTACACATAGCTACTGTCCTTTAGTTTGGCCATGTGATAATGACCTAATTGATAAAGAAACTCATCAGACAACCATTCATTCACTATGTTTTTATGCTCATCAAACGAAATAATGCCAAGTTTTCCTCTACTCCCGGGAGGTATATAAGTCATAAACGTTATTTTGTCATCACCATCTAGAAATACTTCTGGCAAATTGAGCACAGATTTATTTGCTTCAAGAGTTATTACGGTATCTAACTCTAATGTATTTTTATCAATCCAAAAAGCCAAAGAAGGTGCAGAACCAAAATTTTCAATATCTCTGTACAATAAACCGGACACAATTATATAATCCTTAAAAATGTTTAAATGTCTGTAACTAAAGCTTTGCTCGGGAAGTACAATTTCATCGGGCATTATAATTTTTTCTTCTACGAAATTAAAATCCTGATCATATTTTTCAATTTTTAAACCCGAATCCAAGACTAAGCCACTGGCATAATAATAGTATTCATTGTCATAACAAACATCCCCAAAACCACTGATGCCGTCATCCAATTCACCTGGTAGCCGATTGCTAGTAATAAAATTACCATTTTTGTCATGCTTTGACATGTATTGCGAAAAATCATAAAGCCAACATACGTGAAAAGAGGAAATGATGCTATCATCCTCTAACACGATTTTATGGACCTGTTCAGGGAATTGTGAACCATTTATACTATCAAAGTATTTTCCGTCCATGTTGGCGATGGAAATAAATGGGTTTTGCGCTAAAACCAATAGAGCGTTAAAAAGGATGTGTATAATAAAATAAAATTTCATTGCATGTAAGCATTTTCCTGAGGTCAATTGGGGTTCTAATGTGTTTTATAATGATAAAACAATTATCACAAAGGGCAATTCAAAGTTAGTCGTTTTTAGTAAACTAAGCAATATTATCTTTCTATCAAAGTTACAAACCATTAGTCGCTCATTGAGATTGGCAAAAGAGGGGTTCTGAGAATAAGATTGTTAATTTCGTCTTTGTGAAATATCACCGTCTTTCAACCCCTGCAACAGTAGAGGCGGTGTAGAATCAGAATTACTACAACAACTTAGCTAAAATTGGGACAAGAGCTCTGATCCCTACATTGGTGTCCCGGCGTAGGGACAGGTCCCAGTCACTCAACTTCCGCACTCAACTCAAGCCACTGCTCCTCTTTCGCGGCTAGCTCAGTGTTGACTGCAGCCAGTTCGGTGGAGTATTGCGTGATCTTGTCGACCGGCAGGTTGGGGTCATCAAAATAGGCGGTGAGTTCCTGCTTGCGTTTTTCGAGCTTTTCGATTTGTTTTTCAATGGCTTTAATCTCTTTGCGCAGCTCAAAATCGTTCCTGCCCGCGGTTTTTACTACTGTGGGCTGGGGTTTATCTTCTGACTGCTTGGCGCCGGACTTTTCAAGGCGGTATTCGGTGTAATTGCCATTGTAATCGCGGATATTGCCATCGCCTTCGAGGATGAAAATGTGGTCAACCAGCTTATCCATAAAATAGCGGTCGTGCGAGATGATCATCAGGCAGCCGCTATAGTCTTCGAGAAAATCTTCGAGGACATTGAGGGTGATGATGTCGAGGTCGTTGGTGGGCTCATCGAGGATGAGGAAGTTGGGGTTTTTGATCAAAATGGTCAGTAGGTGAAGCCTTCTTTTCTCGCCCCCACTTAGCTGCGACACGTATACCCTTTGCTGAGACCGGGGGAATAAAAATTTCTCCAGCAACGATTCTGCCGATAATTTTAAACCCTTCGCAAGTGGAATGTATTCTGCTATGTCTCTGATGGTATCGATAACGGTCTTGTCGTTGGTGGTATCCAGTCCATCCTGGTTGTAGTGACCAAAAACCACCGTTTCACCCACCACTACTTTGCCGGTATCGGTGGGCATCTCGCCGGTCATTACTTTGATGAAAGTCGACTTTCCGGCACCATTGCGACCCACCACACCTACTCTTTCTCCTTTCTTAAATTTGTAAGTGAAATTGGAAAAGAGTTTTTTCTCGCCATACGTTTTCGATACGTTGTGCAATTCTACAATCTTGCTGCCAAGACGGGTCACATCGATCTGCATAGCCATCTCATCTTTGCTATAAGTCCGGCCCGCTATATCGTCTTTGAGGTCGTAAAAATCATCAATCCTCGATTTGGCTTTGGTAGTTCGGGCCTGGGGCATACGACGCATCCATTCCAATTCTCTGCGAAAGAGTTTTTTCGACTTGTCGAGATTGGCGGCTTCATTTTGTAATCGCGCTTCTTTTTTCTCGAGATAGGCTGTGTAACTTCCCCTATAAACAAAAAGATCGGCGTGGTCGAGTTCAAAAATTTCGTTGCAGATATTATCCAGAAAATAACGGTCGTGGGTCACCATAAACAAAGTTACACCCGAGTTTTTGAGGTAGTCTTCCAGCCATTCGATCATTTCGATATCGAGGTGGTTGGTAGGCTCATCGAGAATGAGGAAGTCGGGTTGAGAGAGAATAACCTTGGCCAGTGCCACTCTTTTTTTCTGCCCTCCCGATAAGGTATTGATGGTATTTTCGAGATGGTCAATTTTAAGGTTGTTCAAAACCACTTCCAGTTGGGCTTCGGCATCCCAGGCGTGGTGAGTATCCATGTGGGTCATGGCTTTTTGCATGGCGTCTTCGTTGCCACTTTCCATGGCGTGGCGGTACAATTTAACTGCATTGACTACCGGATGGTCCGACTCCAGAATTTCATCAATGACCATGGCAGTGGGATGCAATTCGGGATCCTGGGGCAAGAAGGCAGTGCGGATGTTTTTGTTGATGGTGATTCTTGCATTTTCTCCTTCCACCCCTTCCATGCCCGCAATGACTTTCAGGAGTGTCGTTTTTCCACTTCCGTTTTTGGCAATGAGGGCAATCCTTTCGCCTTTAGAAACCGAAAATGTCACATTGCGAAACAGAGATTTTTCTCCATAAGACTTGGAGGCGTTCTCAACGGATAAAAACTGCATGGTCAAATTTTGTGGCGCAAATTTAGGGAGTTAGGGATGAGCCCGTGTGTTTTGTACCAAAAAGTAGTTAAATAGTTTGATTTGAAAGGACCAAGCGGGAATCTAATGCCAGCGATTTCCTGAAAAAAACAAGATAAAACCATGTATATATTTCAGATAATCAATTATTTACAATATTTTATTTCCTGAAAAGCCCTGTTTCACAATTTTATCAAATTCCTTTGTGTAAAAAGCTATTGATTTTCAGTTTTTTATCTTACTTTTGCAGCCTTATTTTTTAACCGCTGTTGTGGACAAGCCATGACATACAAAACCCTTCTTCACATGTTGGAAGAAAATAACATCGAGAACCCCGAAAATGAAAACGCAATCGTTGAAGATCTCTCAGGTATAAATGAGATCTTAGACATGCAACCTACCACCTCTCATTCTACAGCTCACGACGATTTCGATTGGTCATTGGGAAAGAAAAACACACTTTCTTATTCCAAAGAGCAAAAAGAGGACTACCTTAAAAACTACGAAAAAACATTGAACTCTATTGCTGAGTTTGAAGTAGTAAAAGGCAGGGTATCATCCATTCACGGAGGCGACGTGATTCTGGATATCAACTACAAGTCAGACGGCTTGGTTCCCCTTTCAGAATTCAGGGATACACCTGATTTGAAAGTAGGCGACTATGTTGAAGTATACGTAGAAAACAAAGAAGATGCCAGAGGCCAATTGGTCCTTTCCCGCAGAAAAGCCAAGTTGCTTAAAGCTTGGGATGCACTGGTGGATTCTTACAAAAACGGAACCATCATTAAAGGTTATGTTACCAGCAAAACCAAAGGCGGTCTTATTGTTGACTGTTATGGTTTGGAAACATTCTTACCTGGTTCACAGATCGACGTTAAGCCTATCGTTGATTACGATGGATACGTTGGTAAAACCATGGAATTCAAAGTGGTTAAAATCAACGAAGCGATTAAAAACGCCGTTGTTTCTCACAAAGCTCTTATCGAAAGCGACCTTGCAGAGCAAAGAGATGCCATCATCTCAGGTTTGGAAAAAGGTCAGGTACTCGAAGGTGTTGTCAAAAACATCACCGACTTCGGAGCTTTCATGGACTTGGGAGGTGTCGATGGCTTGTTGTACATCACCGATATTTCATGGGGAAGGATCAACCACCCCAACGAAGTTTTGGAACTCAACCAAAAGATCAACGTTGTTGTGCTTGACTTTGATGAGGACAAAAAACGAATCTCTCTGGGTCTTAAACAACTTACACCCCACCCATGGGATGTGTTGGACAAAGACATTTCAGAAGGCAGCGTAGTAAAAGGAAAGATTGTAAACATCGAAGATTACGGAGCTTTCCTCGAAATCATTCCTGGAGTAGAAGGTTTGATCCACGTTTCAGAAGTAACCTGGAGCAATCAGCCTGTTAATGCAAGGGATTATTTCACCCTGGGTCAGGAATTCGAAGCAAAAGTAGTTACCCTCGACAGAGACGAGCGCAAGATGTCTCTTTCTGTGAAACAACTTTCCAACGATCCATGGACAAGCGTTGCTGAAAAATATGCTGTGGGAACACGTCACACCGGTGAAGTGAAAAACCTGACTCCTTATGGTGTCTTCATCGAACTCGAAGAAGGTATCGGAGGCATGGTACACATCTCTGATCTGAGCTGGACCAAGCGTTACAACCACCCATCTGAGTTTACCAAAGTGGGCGAAAAAATCGACGTTCAGGTTATTGAATGCGATGTAGACAACCGCAAACTTTCTTTGGGTCACAAACAATTGGAAGAGAACCCATGGGATACTTTCGAAAATGTATTCCCTGTAGGTTCTTACCACCAGGCAACCATCATCAAAAAAGACGACAGAGGTGCAGTGATCCAATTGCCTTACGGTTTAGAAGCTTACGCTCCTGCAAAACACCTTAAAAAAGAAGACGGTTCAACAGCAACTGCTGATGAAACCCTAACTTTTAAGGTGATTGAATTCAACAGGGACGACAAAAAGATCATCGTTTCACATACCCGTTATGTTGACGATATCAGAAAAGAAGCTGAAGAAACCGTGAAGTCTGAAGAGGAAAAAGGAAGGGAAGAAACCCGCAGAACCATTCAGAAAACCAATGAGAAAGTAGAAAGGGCTACCCTGGGTGACCTGGTTGACTTCTCTTCACTGGTTCAATCTTCTGAAAGTGCACCTGCAGCTCCAGCGGCTGAAGCACCCAAAGCAGAAGCTCCTAAGGAGGAAGCTCCCAAAGCTGAAACCAAAGGCGACGATCTGAAGATTGTTGAAGGTATCGGCCCTAAAATTGCTGAAATTCTAAATACACATGGAGTACATACCTTTGCAGAACTTGCAGCAACGCAAGCCGAGCAGATCAAAACCTGGTTGGATGAAGCAGGTTCAAGGTATAAAATGCACGACCCAACTACCTGGCCAGATCAGGCAGCCATGGCACGTGACGGCCAGTGGGATGAATTGAAAGCATGGCAAGACACGCACAAAGCAGGTAAGGAATAATTTCTTTCCTTGCACAAGCATACCAAGGGTCTCTCCTCATTGAGGGGAGGCCCTTTCTTTTTGACCTCTGCTTTCTTAAGCTTACCTTTGCATCATGATGTTAACACCCATTTCTGTTGTCATTGTAGCCCGCGATGCATCCAAAACCATCGAGTCGTGCCTTGCCTCACTCAAAGGTTTTGACGAAGTGGTTGTGCTCATCGATGATTTAACCTCAGATAATACAGCCGAAATTTGCAGCCGTTTTTCCAACACACAAATAGCCTATACTTCTTTCGAAGGCTTTGGTAAAATCAAACAAAAAGCGGTTACTCTCGCCAAAAATGAATGGGTACTATCTGTAGATGCCGATGAAGTATTGTCGCCGGCTTTGATTGAATTTTTGAAAACGTTTCAGCCGCATTCCAAATGTGTATATGCCATCCAAAGGTACAACCATTATAAGGGCCGTCACATCAATGCCTGCGGTTGGAACAACGATTTTCCCATCCGCCTTTTCAACAAGAAATTCACAAACTTCAACGATGCCAATATCCATGAAGCCGTTGTCACAGATAATTTTGTGGTTGAAAAAATCAACCCGCCCATCCTTCATTATCCCTATGAAAATGAAGCCCAACTCGAAGCCAAAGCCGAGCGTTATGCCCAACTTTACGCCAAACAAAACCACAGGAAAAAGAACATCTCTTTGTGGTCCGTACCATTAAGAAGCGCGTTTACTTTCTTCAAAGATTATGTTCTTCGAAGAGGTTGGTTGTATGACAGTGATGGTTTTACCATTGCCAGGTACAACGCCTTAGGTACCAAACTCAAATACCGTTATTTGCACCAGGAAAATAAAGATCTGGGCATTTGCCTCATCATATCTACCTACAACAGAGCAGACGCCCTTGACCGTGTTTTACAAAGTGTATTGCAACAAACACGTCTACCTCATCAAATCATCATAGCCGATGATGGAAGCACGGAGGATACGGCTTTGCTCATCCAACAATACAAACAAAAACTGCCCAATCTCCTCCATGTGTGGCACAAAGATACCGGCTTCAGGCTCGCAGCCATCAGAAATCTGGCCCTTAAGTCAGTCAATCAACCCTTTGTATCCATGGTAGATGGCGATATGGTCCTGCACCCCGATTTTATTAACTCCATCTACCGCCATGCCCAAAAAGGCTGGTACTACCAGGGTAAGAGGGTTTTGCTCGATGAAAAAAATACCAAAACCGTATTAAATAATCAGGATTATAAAATCCGTTTCTTCACCCCTGGCATCCGCAACCGCTTTAATACCCTCAATCTACCCTACCTGTCCTCCATAATTAGCCGAAAGGAAAACTCCATCCGTGGTGTCAAAGGCTGCAGCATGCACTTTTGGACCGAAGATGCCATCAAAGTCAATGGCTTCAACGAGTCCTTCATTGGCTGGGGCCGTGAAGACAGCGAATTTGTATGTAGATTGCTAAATGCCGGTATAAACCGCAAAAACATTGCCCTCGCCGCCGTAGCCTGGCACCTCTACCACCCTGAAGCGAGTCGCAAGATGCTTCCGGAAAACGATGCCATCCTCGAAAAATGCATTAAAGAAAAACACAACTTCACCCCCACTGGCCTAAATTCCTGAACCGGGTAACGGAGGGATCCGGGTACCTGTCCCTATGCCGGCAGAGCTGGTGTAGGGATCGGAGGGATCGGAGCAACGGAGGGATCGGAGTCCCTACACAAGTAAACTTGGATAGGGACAGGCACGTGTCCCTTCGCCTGGACATTGGT
>CALMWS010000119.1 GCA_937870795.1 uncultured Bacteroidota bacterium
CACTTATTTAAAGCACATCGAAAGCGAGGTTGTTTATGGAGGAACACACTACTCACCTGCTGAAAACACAAAGGACACGGCTTTGCATTGGAAATTCGGGTTGTTTCGTGAGGCATTAAATGCGGAAAAGAGAAAAAAGGCTCCATGGTTGACTTTCAAGACCAACAATTTCATGATTAAAAGAAGCATCCTGAAAAAGGTGAAGTTTGATGAGGAAATCAAAGCCTATGGTTATGAAGATGTTGTTTTTGCGGAAGCATTAAAAGACGAAGGCATTGTTGTAAAACACATTGAAAATACTGTTATACACAAAGGATTGGAAACCAATACATTGTTTTTAAACAAAACCAAAGTAAGTTTAGGAAATCTGGCAGAATTACTTAAAAGAAGGAAGATAAAGTCCACCAGGTTAAGCGAATTTTATTACCGATGGCGTTGGATGTTGACGATACTGGAGGGTTTATCTATATTATATCCGTTAGAAAAAAGAATCTACCAATTATTGGAGCAGGGAAACAGCAGACTCTGGCTTTTTGATGTGTGGAAATTGATGGTATTTCATCAAAAATTAAAAAGCCTGCCTAAAATTCGTTAATTTCAGACAGGCGGCTCCCATTTACAAATAAAAATACAGTTTATCTTTTCGATTTGCAGATCGGTCTGCAAACATAAAAATATTTTTCATTTTGACGCATAAAGCAAATTAAAGTCATAGCTCAATCAGCGAATTCCATATCTCTAGCAGACTTTTTTCCTTTGGCACCATGGTTAAAACCACGTTTCCGGAAGATTTATAGGAGCTTTCTCCGTACAAATATTGACCTGCCTGATCAGAAAGTGTAATAACTTTGACAAAACTACCTCTGGCTATTTCTTTTGAACAAAACTTACCATTTTCAAAATTCAGTCTTTTTACAACCTTATCATTAGGTAGGACTGCGATGGCCAAAGTGTTTTTACTGCTATAGTTCTCCGGTAAATTAATACAGAGTTCTATATTATCTGTCCTTGCCTTTGCAAGTCCAATCAAAAAATCGCCCGTACTTTTTACGGTTGTTTTATACCCTATTCCAAATATTGTACCATTTTCTGTTGGCAGGTTCCAACTACCGGTTGAAATATAACCCTGGTTCTGTCCATCTGTGACAGTTGCCCAGGAAACGTCATTCCATTTGAATAACTTGGTATTATTGATGTCACTATGGTCTACATACGGAACATACAAATTGATTCCCGAAGCAGAAGGATTGATGTTAAGAAGAACATTTCCTTGCTTAAATTTCACAGAAAAGGAAAACATCTTGCTTATATCCTCCTGTAAAGTCCTGGATGCTCGTCCTTCAGCTACATCCAGGGCAAAACCTTTGTCAATGTAATATTCGGCAATCACTGACCCTGTAACAAGCTGTCCCTTTGCATCGATCAGAGCACCCGCTGGTACTTCTATTACGGCCTCATCGGGACCAAGCAAAAAGGTATTTTCAGAAGCATTAAACAATGTACTGATTTTGTTGGATTCGAGTTTATTGAGCAGATTGTTGACATCTCCAATCTCAGTATTGGGAATAAATTCTTCGGTGTTCTTGAAACAAGAAACCAGGGATAAAACAAAAAGTACAAATATCAATCTCATTGATCGCATAGTCAAAATTATATTTTATATCTGAAAGCGGCTGCCACGCTGGCTACCCAATATTTCTGATCGATAGGGTGTGTCACCCTGGAGACAGAACTGGTCATAATCCTTGCATTGGGTTCAATGGATATTTGAATATTCTTCGTCAACTGGTAGTTGATGCCGATGCCACCATAAAAACTCAAGCCAATATTATTTTTGTATATGTTCTGATCCTGTAGATTCACCAATTCATTGCTGGAGGAATTTAAAATTTTTCCTGACTGTACCAGGCTCAGGTTGATGAGGGGTCCACAAACCAAATTGTATGACAATCTTCTTTTGCCAGGTATGGTGTATTGCATGAGCACCGGAATATCCACCAGTGAAATTTTATTGTACTGGGTAACGGTATTTGTTCCCGGAATGGATACGTTTTCAGTGGTTTTGATTGAATCAATTACATTGAACTGATCGTCATAGATGTATTTGATAATGGTAATGGTTTTGATTTGCACGGAATTGGGATCGGTATAAGTAAATTTCTCATTGATGCTCGAATAATTCACGCCCGTTTTCATAGCAATACCGTTGTTCCAACCCATGCCCACTCTGAAACCAGCTGAATATGACAAATAAGAGTGTTCAGTTTGTTCTCTCAGGGACTTATAGCCATTGTATTCCGGTGATTTCGCAGATAATGATCGGATGGCATAATCATTTGAAAAATAGACTTCAAAAAAGCTCAAATTGTCCTTTCTTACAAAGGTTGGACATTGGAGTACAGAATGTTTTTTCATAGAAGTATTGATACCCTCAATCACGTCGCTTTGATCGGTTCCAAAGACCCTCAAAAAGCTGGCGATGGTTGGAGCGTTGTGGCGTTCTCCTCTGCGAATAAGCTTTTGAGCGCTGTTTGTAATTTCATCTTCTATCTCGACAGCAGAGCCTGCATCAGCCAACGATGCATTGTGGTCATTTTGTATATTGGTCTCTGCACTATGGTTTTGCCCATTTGAAATATTTGAACTTTTTGAAAGATCATTTTCGGAAGCTGAAGGTTGAACAAAACGTGAACTGGTTTTTATAAAAGCTTTAGATGAATTTGTAGTAATATTCAATTGGTTCTCTGCAAGGGGAATAGATGATAAACCTTCGACGTCAGGCGAGGAAATAATCTCCAATTTGGAAGGATCCTGATTGTTTGGAGTAATGTTAGCATCTACCAAAGCGGTGTCAATTGAAACATCTTTTTGTTTTGCATTCAAAATATGGCCATTGTTGAACCAAAGTGCCAATGCACCTGAAGATATGAGGATAACAGAAATCATTAACCATAGAGGATACACCTTCTTCTTTTTCTCGGGCAGATTTTTTTGAATTCTCTGCCACATATCATCGGGATAAGCCGCTTCGGCCTTTCTCATTTTATTCCTAATAATTCTATCGAATTCTTTCATATAGCCACTTTATACAATTCTACAATCTTTTCCTGCAATAATTTTCTGGCTTTCACCAGTTGTGATCTGGATGTACTTTCTTCAATGTCCAACATTTCTCCAATTTCCTTGTGGTTGTAACCTTCAATCACAAAGAGGTTAAATACGGTTTTATAACCAAGAGGCAACATATCGAGCAGTGCGAGGATTTCGGCCTCACTCAGTTTGGAAACCGCATCTGCTTCATCATCAGACCTGGCAATATGGTCTTCAGTGATGTCTTCAAAATAGTGTTGTTTTTTTGTAATTTGTTTTAAGGCGGTATTGACAAATACTTTTCGAATCCATGCGTCAAATGAGCCCGAACTTTCAAAGGATTCCAGATACGTAAATACCCGGATAAAACCTTCCTGCAAAAAATCTTCTGCTTCTTCCTGACACCTGGCGTACCGCTTGCAAACAGCCATCATTTTACCGGCATAACAATGGAATAGTCTTTCCTGAGCTCTTGCATCCCCGTGGATGGAACCCTGGATAAGTTGAATAAGATTTGGACTATCCGGCATCAATGGCGACATTACAATTTCACCTCTTTACCTTATAGACCCCAGGAAGAAACATTCCGCTGCCTGAAGCATAAAAGTTAAAATATTGGTTTGGCTAGATAATTTCAATATTGAATAGATCGCAAACTAAACCCTAAATAAAAATAGAGCTTAATCAATGGTCATCATCCTGTGGCAGATCAACTGGTGGCACATCCTTGGGTGCTTCCGGACCTGGATTTGCTTCTTGTTTATCAGTGAAGGCATCATATTTGCCTTTGGCAAACTGCTCAGCTTTGGAAAAAAAATCATCCTTTTCTCCTCCAAGCAATGAGCCTCCGGTGTTAAGCGTTTCATCTGCAAAATCCTTTTTGGGTTTTGCTGCATCCTCTGCTTCAGCTTTTACGGCCTTGTCTTTTAGTTCTTCAAATTTTTCTTCCAGGGTATGTGCAGCTTCTTTGGCCTTCTCAACCAATTCATCTTTAGCAGCCATCACTTTTTCTCCGATGGATTCAGAAACAGTCTTGGCTTTTTCTGCCAGTTCGCTACCCTCTTCCATTACTTTGGCTCCTACTTTTTCGGTAAAAGAACGGGCTTTGTCAACAAACTCTTCGCCTGTATCCAGAACCTTCTCCCCCACTTTCTCTGTAAAATCCATGGCTTTTTTGACATTTTCGTTTTGCGCCAGTTGGTCCATTCCTTCGCCAACTTTTGCACCGATGTCAGTTGCGAGATCCATGGTTTTATCAACGAGGCTGTCTGCTACGTCCATGGCTTTATCCAAACCAGCCCCTGCTTTTTCTAAAATCGATTCTTTGAGTCCGGTTGTTTTTGACCCAATGTCGTTTACGGTGGTACTACTTTCGGTAGCTTCCTTTTTATCTCCGGCCAATTTTTCAGATATAAATTCTTCTGATTTGTCTACAGCAGATTTTGCTACTGATTCTGTAGCAAACAACAATTTTTTAAGTGAACTCAGTACGCCCATTACAATCCATTTTTAGGTTAACAATACTAATATAACACGATTTTACGTGGTAACATTGAATAATTTATACATATTTTTAACTAATATGTATAACCACCTATAAAAAATTGATTTAAGGAAAAAACCACTTTGCTACTGCCCTCAATCCAGCGGCTTCTGCCGACACAAAATAGAGGGTTTGGGGAGATAAACCTTCGATTCCGATTGTGTTCCAACCCGGCACCAATACACCCCAGTTTAAGGATGAAATTTTCCTGCCCGCCACATCAGAAATGATGATATGTGCATTTATTATGTCTTCCTCATTAGGATTATATACTCTAAGGTTTTTGCCTTGGGGTACAATGATTAATTGCTCAGCTTCCAATTTGTTGGGTTGTTTAAACTCAAAATCCAATTTATGCGAAAGCAAGTCAACATCATACCACTCATTTTCAAAACCTAAATTTGATTCAGATTCAACCCATGTTTTTCCTGTTATCAAAACAGTACCTTTGGGAAGGCTGACCTTGTCTTTGGGACTATAACTAAGTCTCAAATCACGATCGGTAGCGTACCAATCCAAGTCCTCTCCAAGCAAAGGATTAACTTCCAAATGGTCAACATACTCGCTTGTATTTAACATCAACTGAAAACCGGTAAGGCTAATATCCGAATTGGTTTCCAGTATAAATCGACCATTTTCTGAAATAATGTTAAAAACAGGGTCACTTGTTCTTGGTGTAACATCCAAATTTCTGGCATTTTTCAAGGAATTATTGACATCCCCCATTTTTATAGCAGTAAAATCCAGACCAGAAAGATGTTGCTCAGTAATTGAGGGGGTAATGATGTAATCAGGGTAATTGAAAGGAGAAGTTGGGTTGGAAAATACATAGCTGTCATCAACAAAAGTATAACAATCCCTGTTGCCTGGCATAACCGTAGTAGAACCTAAAATAATTTTACGCAAAACCACCAAATCGCTAACACTCACTTTTTTGTTTCCATCCATGTCTGCTGCAATGATCTGAAGGGGATCGGAAAATTTATTGGCCCCCAAGATGTGTCGTTGAATGAGAATAACATCCAAAGTTGACAAGCCCTCTTTGATACTATCATTTTTAGAAGGTTTAACTTTATAGCTGTAGCCGGTTATTACACTATCCAATTCGTAGCTTCCTGTATTATCTGTGATGCCTTCCATGTAAACTCCGGTTTCAGGATCTGTTGCTAAAATTTTAACATTTTTTACCGCATCACCGGTGGCAGCCTGCCACACGAGTCCTGATAAAACAGATGTAGTGACGGCGTCAGGACATGCATTTCCATTGTCAGTTAGTGTGAGATGTACTGCACAATATTCCTTATTACCTGCCAGATCAAAAACCCAAATATTTAGATCCAATGTATCTTCTTTGCCATTGGGGATATCGGCACAGGTTAGTACACGAAGTGAATCTTTAACCTGTTCAGTAAAAGCATATTTCAATAAAGCAGGAGGTGTACAATTGTCATAGCTATTAAAATCAAAACTATTGGCCTTTATGGTCAACTGTCCTGATGAAGGCATGATAACTGTAGTAAGGTTGGAGATGCAATGTGGTGTAGGCTTTTTACAATCTTTTACGGTGACCAGCCACTCACAACTTTTTTGGTTACCACAGGCGTCAAAAACGGTATAATAAACCTTGTGCACTCCATTAGGAAGCGGGGCTTTTACATAGCGTATAACACCGTTGATATCAAATGTGCCGTTGTTGTTGAGGTCGATCTTCCACTCATATTTGAGTAACGAATCAGCCGTGCAATCATCACTTGTGCCGGGAGCGAAATCATACTGTGTAGTCCCACAGCTTTCTGAATAATTACATACCAGGGTATCCTTGCATGGGGCAGTAAAAACCGGATCAATGGTATTGTTAAATTTGAGTACCTGCAAGCCAGTCCATTTTCCAAAGCCAGTATTGGCGTTAAATTGACACCAATCAATAACGGTCCACGTTCTGATGATTTTCACACAAGCTCCGTCCGTAAAAGTGAAAACCTGGTCTTCATAGGTAGCCGCCACATTGGCACATTTGGTGTTGTTGAACACGGGTGACCCTGTTTGCGACGGATTGGCATTGGAAACACCACACCCATTGCTCTCTTTGTTGGCCGGAAAAGTAATATCGTAATAATCAAATGGATCCGGATTGGAAATCTGAATATTTTGTACGCATGAAG
The DNA here is from genome assembly GCA_937870795.1 of uncultured Bacteroidota bacterium. GTDB lineage: Bacteria > Bacteroidota > Bacteroidia > Chitinophagales > Saprospiraceae > JADKBO01. The sequence continues at coordinate 6,796 of CALMWS010000119.1, forward strand.
AACTGTTGCCACTTTTGTCGGTGACTGTAAAAATTCTTTGTAACAAGCCCTGGTAGCACTGGGTAAGGTCTTTGACTTTGGATGTAATAACACCTGTGCAGTTGTCTTTGTATACACCATCGTATCCTACAATACCATTGTTGTATTCATCGTAAATGGTAATGGGTTTCCTAAGAGCGGGCGAAGAAACCACGTTGCCAAGAAAGGATAGATTGGCAGTATCCAGAACGGTTCGACAAGAAATGGTCAGGTGTGGTGGACAAGTAATTTGGGGTGGTAATTTGTCCTGAACCTGCACTTCAACCATGCAAGTGTTGGAGTTGCCTGCAAAATCTGTAACTCTCAATGCTACCATAACCGATTTACCACTTTCTGTGCAGCAAAAATCAGCATAATCTTTAAAAAGTGGAGCTGTGGCTGCACAGCTATCAACCATTTTGGCAATTTTATATTCTACCACGGCACAATTGTCTAATGAGCCATCATCTAGAGTGGTTGCAAACAAACGTGCATTGCCCGCTGCATCTAACGACACTTTGGTAAACTGATCACAGATTGCGGTAGGAACAGATCTGTCGACAACCGCTAACGAAAAATAGCATGTATCAATATTGCCGCATGCATCTGTGATGTAATAATAGACCAAATAATCGCCCAACGGCAAAGCATTGACAGCTGGGTTACCAGAAGCACCATCTGTCAGGAATTGCGAGGCATCGAGTCCGGTAAAGGCATCTTTAAGACTTACTTGCAGAAACCATGAAGAGCATTCAAACAATATCTCCGGCTTAGGCAACTTAAAATACAAAGAACTGCAATCATAGGGAGATGCGTCAATGATGGTATCGTTGGGACAAAGCGCAATTGGAGCAAGACTGTCTTTCACCTTGATCAATTGATTGTGTTCAGTTATAATGGTTCCGCACCAATTGATCAGTGTCCATTTACGAATTATTTTATAAGATGCGCCGCAGGCATCGATTTTTGTATCTGAATAAGTGGCGGCCAGATTGGTGCAAGAAGTTACGCCCGGCATGCCGGTAGTGTCAGGAGAAGGATAACCCTGGGTAGTTTTTGGCCAGGTGTCGCCACATTCAAAAGCTGGTTTTTCGCTGTCGTCAAAATTAAATGGTAGTACGACCTGCTCGAGGGTACGGTTTTTAATGGAAATAACCTGAAAGCAGGAAGATGCATTACCGAAAGAATCTACGGCATTCCAGGTTCTGGTGAGTTTTGCCTGCAAACCGGTTTCGCATAGGAGCGGTTGGTACACATCGTTGTAAGTGAGTGTTACAGGACTGCATGCATCCAAATTGATAACTCTGTATGATTTGGGGCCTGTTTTTTTGGCTGTGGCCTGTGCAGAAATAGGAAGTCCCAGACTATCGGCCTGGGTATACGCTCCGCAGAGCACAGTTTTATTGGTACATGTCAGCGGTGGTGGCAACTTATCTTCTACTTTGAGATAACCCCAACAGGTATTGGTTCCACATTCGTGGCCAACAGAGTATTCAAGCACCTTGCCTATGTGGTCTTTTGTAAGCAGGTTGTTGGGGATGACATGGCCAAACTGGTCTTTAATAGTAACAAAGTAAAAGTGGTAAGGTTGAATTAGGTTGGCAACCAGCATTGTGGGATCCACTGTTTGTGTACAGTCGGGACCAAGGGCTATGTTGAGGTTGCTGCTGCAAACCATGGCAATATTGCCCATCAATGATATGTGTACCATATCGGTCACCTGTACCAGAGGACCAAAGCCATCAGGATCTAAAGAAACCAGCAGCAGGTCGAAGCCCCCATTAGTGATATCTGAAGGACCAGGTTTATAGGCTGTACCAATGGAAAACAAAACATTGTCATCAAAAGATGGCAGGAAATAACCATCTCCTGTGGTAAACCAATAGCCGTCATTTACCAGGCCCGATATCTGGGCATTGAGGGAAGACAGAAAAAGAGTATCAGAATTGCAAATTACCTGATCAGGTCCTGCATTGACAACGATTGCTTGAGCGTTGGTAGGAGTAAAATACATAAAGAACAATACACAGGGCAGCCACCCTTTTGTGAAAAGGGGTAAGGAACCATTGATTTTCAATATATTATTCTTTCTAATCAATTGTATTATATTGTTTTTCGTGATACAACATATTACAAAAAACTATAATACAAAAATCAGGCCAATTCTATAAAATACTGATTTTGAAGCTTCTGCTCAGGAGGGAATAAAAAAAAAGGACCGGATTTTCATCCAGTCCTTCCTAATATCTAGGTGCTTGTAAGTTTTAAAAATCGTTATTCACCGTAAGGTGTATATTTTGTAGACAAATTTAGTCTGTAGAGAGTCGCGTTATGTTTTTCAAAAGCAATGCAAATATAGAACTACAATTTTAATTATCCAACCATTTTTAGAAAATTTTTACCAAAACGGTAAAAAGTAGACCCTCGAGTGAATTAAAATGCACAGTTTTTTACGAAAATGGCAAAAAAATTTAACTATTAGTGTAATTCTGACACCTTCATCATCTGGTCTTCAACATAGTGTACCAACTCAGTGTAATGGGGATCACGTTTTGTTTCCCTATTTCTTTTAATAGGAAGGTCAATAGGAATATGGGCAGCAAAAGATGAGGGAGCGCTCTTCATAATGTATATATCATCACCCAGAAATACTGCTTCTGAAATGTCATGGGTTACAAAAAGGATGGTTGAATGGAATTTGTCCCAGAGTTGGATCAGTAGATCCTGCATTTGCATTCTAGTTTTCACATCAAGGGCGCCAAAAGGTTCGTCCATCAGCAAAATAGTTGGATTTGCAACCAGGCTTCTGGCGATGGCTACCCGTTGCAATTGACCTCCTGACAAAGTAGGATACATGGCATATTTATGCTGGTGCCCTTCAAGGCCCACCATTTTGATCATTTCCATTGCCTGTTCTTCTCTTTCTTTTTTGGGCACACCTTTAAATTGAAGTGATAAAGCAACATTTTCGAGTACTGTGAGCCATGGTAAGCTGGAATATTGCTGAAAAACCATGCTAATTCGAGTGTTCTGGTCGACCAATTTCTCATTGACATAAACCAGACCTTCGGTGGGTTTTTGAAGACCTGCTATGTATCTGAGTAATGTAGATTTTCCGCAGCCCGACATGCCGAGAATGATAACAAACTGGCCTTGATTGGGCTTATCTTCTACGATAAGATCGAGACCTTTAATAATCCAGTGTTTACCTCCATCATAACTTTGCCCAATGCCATTGAGTCTGATAATATTGGCTTGATCCGGTTTATCATTGAATGTAATCATGTGCTCAATTATTTTTTAAGCAGTTTGTAGATGAAGCCGGAAAAGGCCAGTAAAAAAACCAGGTTAATTACCCAGAGGCGATCTCCAAAGAAATAATGAAGTGGTTGAAAGTGGGAGATGATGCCAGTGTACTCATTGATCAAAAGCAAAGCATAAATACCCAAAAAAGCATAAGCCAGAACATTACCGGCAAAATCCAGCGTGTCTGAAGCAAGGTTTTGGTCTTTATTACCTTCATTGTTTTCTTTGAGCTGGTACTTATGAGGAAAAATGCGTTTGTCCAAATATTTAAATACACGATCCTGTACTACTCCAATGACCATGATCAGGATTAACAGCGCAAACATCTTGTCTACCCTGCCCTGCCTGGCTGAAGGACCGTGTAATAAAAAACCAAGCCCACCCTCTGAGCCAATATTCTCAATGACGATGATGTAAGTCCAACTAATGGCAGTGAGTACCCTGATATCATCCGACAATTTTGACATAACTGCAGGAAAGTAAACCGATCTGAAAGTTTGCCATTTGGAAGCTCCCAGAGTATATACAGTAGTAAGATAAACATCTTCTACTTCGTCAATGCGCTGGATGATGGTAGGTAAGAGGTAGAGAAAGATACCAAAAGCCAAAAAATTCATTTTCATTTCGGTATATATCCCAAACCAAACAATAAAAAGGCTGGTAACGGCCGTCAATGGCAAATAACGAAGTGCGTTGACAATGTGCTGAAAACTGCCCCTAAAAAGAGGGAACAAGCCAATTAGAAAACCGAGGGGTAACGACCAGAGCAGCGCTTTGATGTAGCCTCCAAGGTTGAGAGCATATGAGGTTGTGATATTGCGCAGTAATTCATTGTCGTGGATTAAATCGCCATAGGCAGTTATCACTTTGGTGGGCTTGGGTAAAATACCTGAGGGCACCAAGGGATTTTGCCCCATGGTAAATAAAAACCACAGTAACAAGATTCCGGCAAGGCCAAGTATAAGCAAAACATAGTTGGATTTGCCTTTTACCTCACCCCTCAGTTCAAAAAGCCATGACAGTTTAGACATATTAATCCGGGATCAATTGGAATTCGGTCCTACGGTTTTTGGCTTTACACTCATCGGTGCCATTGCTTTCACAACCGGCTGTCGGTTTGGAAGAACCATTGCCTACAATTACAAATTTGTTTGCATCCATGCCATATTCAGTCCTTAGGTAATCTGCTACAGCCTGGGCCCTTTTTTGCGACAAGGTCAGATTGGAAGCTTTAGAGCCTACATTGTCTGTATTTCCTTCGATTCTCACCTTGGTATTACCAAATACTTTTGCTACTTCTGCAAATTGCAAGTCAATGATGGTTTTTGCATTTTCAGAAAGCTTAAATTGTCCACTTTCAAAATTGATAGAGATTGGTTTAACCGAAATTGGGCTTACCGTTTTATCATCGTTTGATTTTGTGAATACTTTTGGTGTTTCCGCTGCATAACTAGACCCGGTAAGTGCATCGTTGGCAGCCTGTATGGCAGCGGTATTTATGACAGCTCTCCATGCTGGTGCCAGGGCTTCAGCATCCTTGGTCTCCACAAATTTTTTAGCCATTTTTTCATACAAATCCTGACCTTTCTGACCTCTATAATCTGTATTTAAACCGAAAAAGTTTAGGTTGTCACCATGGTTGGTCCAATATACATTTTGCATCATTCCTTTGGCGTCATCTACCGGAATGCCATTTAGTTCTGCAAGGTATCTGGCGGCTTTATTAGCATTTACGGGGTTTTTCAATTCAGCTACCCCTTTCATCCAGCCTTCATAAAAGCCCTGGATCATTTCCTTTTTAGAACTTAACAATTCTTCTTTTGCAAAAAAGATATCAGCAATGATGTGTGATTGTTCTCTGGTGGTAACCAGGATTTTGGATCCGGGTACATCTCTTGTAGCCACCACATCATCCGGACTCCACACAACTGCAGCATCTACATCTTTGGATCTGAACATTTCAGCGGCTTTGAGGTTGTCTGTGGTTTTGATAACTTCTACATCACTGTATTTTAGTCCAGCTGCCTCCAGGGTGGAATTGAGCAAGGTTTGTGCCGGGGAAGGCACTGCAACTGCAATTCTTTTACCTTTCAGATCATTGACAGTGGTGATGTTTCTTTTTACAATGACCGCATCTCCGCCACGTGACCAGTCTACCTGCATAAATGCCTTAGGGCTGTATTGATTAATGTCTTTAGCCGAGGTATACAGAGGAAAGGCATCTGCAGTTTGCACAATGATATCATATTCGCCAGCGATCCAGGCGTTCATGGCATTTAAGAGGTCATTTTCCAGCTTAAAATCAACTTTAAAGCCATAGTCCTTATAAAATCGGCTATTTGTATTGGCTGCTGCACCTTCGTTGAAATAAAGACCCGGTGCATAGCCTCCCCAGCTAACAAGTTGGATCTTTAATGTATTGGGATCTCTGTTAGCGGATGTATTACCGGGGGTAGCATTGTCTGTTTTTTCCTTATTGACTTCAGCCTGTTGTTTGAGATCCTGTCCCATCTTTGTATTGTTGAGCAGGTACCTAACGCCAAAAAATATCACTGCCAAAATGGCCAGTGTTATTACTAATTTAGAAAAACCGGTAAGTCTGGTTGCCATTTGTCTTACGTTTTATTTATTCAAAAAATATATCATACTGATTGGATCGGCCCAATTTCTCAGGTTCTCTGATGGGAGGGGCATCCAATTCCAATACTTCGTTTTCGCTGTTGGTCTGATCTATGATTTTTTGTTTGTCTGATCCCAACAAAATACTAATTCCTTCCTGTTCCCATTTTTCGAGCATTTTCAAGCCTTCTTCTTCAAACACTCCGTTTTGTAAGTCGATGCTTTGCATGAAATTTTCAGACAAGCTCATAAATTGTTCCATCTCACCAACCTTGTTGCTAACATCATCTGCAATGGCTTCGAGTGCTGCATCAAACATCGCTTTTTTATCGCTGTCGCCTTTGATGACATTCATAGCAGATTTCATTGCACTGTGTCCAGCCAGCAGAGCCTTTCTTTCAGTTTCCTTGACCGTGACCTGGTCTTCGATGTCTTCAGCGAGGATGGCAGAATTCTGATACATTTTGTTCAGCACCCTGTCGAGAATTTCCATTTTTTTATACAGCTCATCTAACCTAAGGTTGGATTGCTGCAACCTTCCGGCTTTTCTGCTTCGGAGGATCATTTGGGCCTCCTGGTTGTTGTTTTTTGCCTGGTTGGCCTGACTCAGGTTGTCATCAATTTCCTTTTGGTTGTTGATGATCATTTCTTTGAGTTTGTGTTTTTGCCCTCTCAATTTATAGATCTGCTTACGCATGGATTTGAGGTTGGATTTCAATTCCTCTACATAACCTTTGAGAATGGAAATGGGGTCAATTTTGATAAACAATCCTGTAATCCAGCGCATGGCTGACTTAAACATATAGGAAAACAAAGCACGTGATTTGCCATCCAGGGCAAGAAAGATAACACTGCCTAAAAGAGCCAGGGTAATGGCCATACCAACCGTGGTTGAAAATAATGCCAGAACTAAATTTAAGGAAGTAGCAGTGAAAAATGCAATACCTAACACTGCGCTTAAAATAAAAATTGCACCAGTAACTCCCTCAGGTTTTTTCCAGAATGATTTCGGAGTGATATCTGACATTGAAAAGACGGCTGATTATTAATTTTACAAATTTAATAAAAAAAGATGAATGCTTATACTTTGGAAGCATGCGCTGAAATCAAAGCAACATCGTCATTGATTTGGTTTTTCACGAGGTTGTAGGCCTGATTGAATCTATTAGAAGTATCTGAGATTTTGGCGGCACCTTGCTGAATATCGGTTTGCATTTTACTAAGCCTTTGTTTATCGGCTTCAATTTCCTTATTCAACTGCAGAATTTGCTGTTCTTTAGCTGCTATTGCTTGTTCCAGGGCTTTGACGCCTGACACCTGATCCTGGTTCAGTTTTGATTTTTGAGCTTCGACTGCTTGCTGAAACTTATCACTTTCTGCTTTGAGTATGGAAAGGTAATGATTGGCACTTTGCAATATTTTATCGGGGTTGGCACCCAGGGTTTTGGCCATTGCCATCGCTGACTGGTACCGGGTAGCGTCATCCATGTTCATTTTTGATAAAGATTGCAGGCTACTTTTGAATTCCAGATAATCAAAGCCTTCCAGATTGTTTTCTTCGATGGCTTTCATGAGAATATCAATGAACTTGGGATCTACCGTCTTATTGGTTTCAGCGGATGGCATAGTATCTGCCACAGGTGCAGAAAATTCTCCACTCACATTTGAAACTGGGGTCTCAGTGGTGTTGGTTATTGGGGCTGGCGCATGCTCATCTTCGACCACAAAAAGTGATTTAATCTTTTTTAACATATCCATATGGCACCATTTTTTGTAAAAATAGCATGTTTTGCAGCAGATTTTTCAAAAATCAGGCAAAAATCAATAATTCATCGATGATTCAACAAAAAAACCTGACAGTTGGCTAAAGATTACCGGGTAATGGTGATATCGCCTACTATCGACCTGGTTTTACCGTCTGTCTCTTTTAAATTTAAAACAAAGACATAAACACCCGGGGTCACATTTTTACCATTAAAAGTACCATCCCAACCTTGATCGGCCTGGCCCCAAACGGCATTTTCTCTGAGAAACAACCTATTACCCCATCTGTCGTAAATTTCGATACTGGTGAGATCTACGATATAATCATCAGATTTAACCGGAAAAAACAAGTTGTTACCGGGCAGGTCTGGATCAAGGGTATTGGGCCAATAAATGTCCTTAACTACAGTTTTTTCAATGAGGTAACTTACCTGCGTGAAGCAACCGGGACTGTATTCCAGATCAGCTGTAAACAGGCCATATCCTGTAACTGCAGTAATGGCAGCTTGCGGTGACACCACTTGCCCTGCGGGTTGCCATTGTATGGAAGTAAAGTCGAAAGCCGGTTGGATAGATAAAATAGACTGACCATTGTTTTGAGCTTCCACAACACTGAAATCGGGACTTGGATCTGTACCAATGGAAATGGATTGCGTGGTAGTGCAGCCATTTGCATCCCTAATTTCAAGATTATATACCCCGGGTTCGAGCACCAATAATTTAGGAAGCGAAGTCAGTTGTTCTGTAAGAACACCATTTAAGTAGAGGGAGGCTGGCACCAGACTTGATTGCAAGATATTCACTGAGCCGGTAGCATCCTCACAAGGTGCATTTTGAGTTTGAAATTGAGCGGTAGGTACCGTGAATGAAAGGGCTACACTCACGATGCTGTCACAACCCTGGCTGTTGGGCACATTGAGTTTTACTCTACCAACAGGCGTTGCTTTATTGAATGATTTGCCATTTACTGTATAGGTATAGTTCTGATCACAGGTTGAAAAAACATAGTTATACACCGATGAATCCAATAGGGCAAAATTGTAGGAAACCAAAGAGTCACAGCCGGTGGCCGAAGAATATCTAATAGTATCTTTTGTGTGATTCTCATCGAAGATTACGGTGCCAATGGTGACTGTCTCTCCTCTGCAAATGCTTCCATTCTGATTGGTAAGGGTAGCCGGACTGATTACAAATGTAGTTTGAATTACTCCTGGTGAAAGCGTAAAGTCACAATCAGTGGTTTCAATTTCAACAATGGAAACATGGTAAGTGATGCCCGGTTCAAAGAGTGCAGGGTTGAGTTTGATGGTTTGCTGAGATGTAAGCAACAAAAAAATAGAACCAAAGAGGTTGTTGTTTACATTTCCTGAATTGAACTGTGTTTGATTTTGAACGATAAGCGAATATAAAATGCCTGGTTGTCCGGTAAAATTCACCAGTACTTCATCTCCTTGACAAAAAGAAGGTATACTTTGCAGAGCTGCAGGTGGTCGAACAGCCATATTCAAATCTATAACAGCTGTGTCTTTGGGACAAGGTTGGCCATCACCAGCAATGTACAAGACCTTAAACTGCCCCGGACCCGAAGGGGTGAGTACTCCGTTGTTGAGGGAGCCCGCACCCGCTGCAAGTGAAAAGTTGCCATTGGGATTGGCCGCTACCAATGGTTTTAGATCTACAGCATTAAGATCACATCTGGAAACTGACAAATCTGCTCCAGCATTTGGCTTAGCTTCGACGGTAACGTTAATTTTGCTGGTATCAGCCAAACAGCCATTTTGTGCTGGCAGGATGTGCAAAATAGAAAAAGTCCCTGCATTTACAGCTGAAGAATTAAAGGTAGACCCTGAAAGCCCTCCGCTGGAGGCCGGGTCTTTAAAAACGCCTGTAGAAGTGGCCCCGGTCAACAAAGCAACCAGGTTGACCTGCTGCCCCTTACACACTGTTGTTGTAGCATCTTGTCCTGCATTGGAAGCTGCTGCAATGTTGAAAACCACGTCGGCAGAATCTTTACAAACCAGGCCATTACCGGCATTGGCTGAGGTATGGTAATAAAACTTGTGGGTGCCCGCAGCCATTTGGTTGGCATTAAATGTGGTTGGTGTAGAAATGGAATACTCAGGAGACGACCATGTGCCGGCATTGTTTGCGTTGCCAGTTAGGTAGTTGAAAAGATTGATAGACCCCAGACCTGACTGGCAAGCATTTGTTATAGCACCTACACCTGCATCCGGTGCTTTAGACAGGCTAAGATTAGGCAACGAAATGGAGGGACCGCAAGCCACAGAATTGATGGTATACCTAAAAGCATAATTACCTGGAGCAGCATTTGGTGGGATGGATACTGAGTTGGGATTGCTTACATCCAAAACGGTAGGACCAGAGGCTTGCCAGGTACCATTTAATTGATAATTTCCACTAAGAAGATCAAACAAATTTAAGGTAAGATTTTCTTCAATACATTTTGACAAGACCAAAGGATCCCCGGCATTGGGTTTGACTTCGATGGTAACATCAAATGGCTGTTGCGTAGAACAATTCACCCCTTGATCATAGGCGTATAAAATGGTTGTTGTGTTTACTTTGTCGCCCGGTAGCAATTTGGTACCACCTCCGTTGGGAGCAGTGTAATAGGCTACATTTGCGCTAAGATTTAAGCCCGTGATGGGAGGCAGCGTGTACTCCTGACAAGCTGTAACGCTCTGCAGTGCGGCAATTTCAGGCCCGGGAGCTACCTGGATATCGAATGAGATAAAGTTGGTTTGGCAGCGATTAAGTGTGTCATAAACAAAAAGCGTTATTGGCGAAGAAATTTCATCTCCCGGATGATAAATAGCACCCATGCCCATAGGCTGGGTATAGTAAGCAGCGGTGGTATTTACAGCCTGCCCGGTAATTGGTAGCAGGATGTAACCATTGCAAGCAGAAACATTGACTATTGTATCATAAATTGTATTTGGAGAGATAGATACGTACAAGGTATCGGTATCTTTACACGTACCCTGACCTGCAGAAATGTAAAAAGTATCATTGACCATTATCACTGTTCCTACCGTATCCGGCATTCCGGTAAAATTTGGATTTGAATAATAAGCTTCATCACCCAGAAGACCTGTGCCATTTATTTTAGGAAGTGTAAATGAAACGCAAGCATTTATCAAAGAATCCATTTTAATAATGGGAGCGGGCACTATAGTGATAACGAAGGAAGGTTGATTGGTCAGACACAAGGGATTTGAAGCATCAAAAACATAAAGTGTCTGGCTGGATCTTATGGTATCGCCTGGCACAAAAGCTGTACCAGAGCCTCCAGAGTTGGTATAATAAGAGGCGGTTGCACTTACATTGGTTCCCAAGATAGCAGGCAAAATAAATTCACCACACCTGGTTGTATCGTGGGGCTGATCAAAAGTAGTAAGTCCACCGATTTCAATGAGTTGCAATTCCTGATCAAAACATTGAGCGTTGCCGCTATACGCATAAAGTTGGGTAGTTGATGAAATAATGTCTCCTGGAGATAGCTGCACACCGGCTCCATTGGGTTGAGTAAAATAACCAGTGACTGATCCCGGATTGACAACCTGAATGGGTGGAAGAACTACTTCATTACATGAAACCAGCGGATTGACAGGCAATACATCTGGTGCCAGCTGGTAGGTAATTTGAACATTGGTGCCAAGACCTGTGATATCAGGGCATTGCCCTACTTCCATGACAGAAGAAAGCGTAAAAATGGCATTGCCATTGATATTAAAAGGCAGTACTGCTGTAGGACCGGTCACCGTTGTAGAAAAAACTTGTGGGTTGCCGTTAACCAGATAATTGATTTCAATATTATAATCTGAGTTATCAGGTAAATTAATGGTTATATCCACCATTTCTCCTGACACACCATCATCGTCACAGATGGTGCATTGTGTGCCTGTGGCGCACTGCAAAAATACATTACCCACATTTCCCGGTGGCAGTACGGTAAGGGTCAAAATTTCCGGCACAGAAATACAACCATCTGGTGATTCGATAATGGCATAAAGTTGCCCGGATGGACCCACATAGGGGCTGGTTTCCTCATTGTTGAGTGCAAGATCTGAATAAAACCTGACATCACCTGTTTCAGAGCCCAATATACCGCCAATGGCGTTGTTTAGATCAAAAGTTGCGATCCCTCCGCCTTCGTCACAAGCTTCTAAGAAAGCTGCATTGGCTTGAGGTTGTTCGTAGAATTCAAATTCAAGTGGAATGTTGCTTACAGTGCCGGGGCAGCCGGAATTATCGCCAACACTGTTGAGGGTAAACGTTGCTGTAAATCCGGCAAAACTGGCGGGTAGGGATAATGTTTTGGTACCCGCGTTATATTGAGGAATAGCAAAAACGCTCGACTCATAACAGATAAAAAATTCATCTGTAAATGAAAAGCCGGCGGCATTAAAGGTAAATGGAGGAAAGCTTCCAACCTGAAGCGTCATGTTGAGTGAAAAAGGTTCAACCCCTCCTACAACATAAACATCGATAATGGAGCATTCACCCTGGCATAATTGGGCGCCACCTAAAATTTCTGCTTGTGGGCCTAATCTGACGGCTACTACGACGGAATCGATGTTGGCACAATTTGATAAATCTGTTGAAATCAAGTAATAAACACCTGCATCATCAGAGGTAATGTTATTGATAACCGGATTGGCTGATGTGGAAGAAAATCCATTGGGACCAGACCATTGAAAGTTGGTCCAACTCCCTGAGACTGACAATTGCACATCATCCCCTTCACACACCAAAGCAGCAGGGCTGACAACAATGTTTTCAACCTCGGTGCGGATGCATTCTAGGATCACATTGTCGATGAAATAAATCTCGTCATTGGTAATGGTTTGGACATAGATTTTTATAACAGCTTCTTGTTTTGATCCAGGAACAAAACAAGGAGGGTTGAATTCTACAAAACCTGATTGGGCAGAAGCAGTGGTTAATCCTATGGTTTGAGTGCTGATAGGAGAGCCATCCACTTCCAACACAGCGTAGATAAAATCCCAGCAATTGGTACAAGGTGCATTTTGCGCCAACGGATTTCCATTACATCCCGGACACTCCGACAATGCTTCCATATTCCCATTACCCGGATAAGGCAGGGAGGCGCTGTAGTCGAATCTAAAATGCAGCTTGCTACACATTGAAATATCAATAGGATCAGATATAAAGGAGGCAGGACCAGGAGTGCCATTTGATTCCTGTGCTACAAACTGGCTACCATCAGATTGCACAAAAGAGGTACCACCACAAGAGGGACAATCGATGTTCCAACCGATGCCTTCGGCTGATGTCCCGGAAATTCCCACTTCGTTGAATGACTCAGAAAAAACCGTTATGGTTTGAGCAGTGAGGCTCAGGTTGAAAGACAAAAAAACGATGAAATAAAAATATATTTTAAAAGAGGTCATTATCAATCTGGATTATAGGATTCCAACAACAAATTTAAAGCACTAATTCCAGTAAACAGTCAACCAAAACTGAGACCTCCAAAAAATTGTGCTGTTTAAAGGGATGCAAAGTTACTACAAATTCCAAATAATCTACAAATTACAATATAATAACTTATTTTTCTGCTATATACAAATAACGAAAATTAAACATATGAAAACATTGACACAAAAAGCATAACAAAAAATTCATGTTATTGCACATCAAAATGGCAAAAAACAAGGTGTAATTGCCTACAGATTCAAATAAATCGATTGAAATAACCTTTGTATTTATAAATTTGCACCACATAATAAGAAAGAATAATGCATCCATTAAGTGAACAGGAAGTAAACAGAAGAGAAAATCTTAAAAAACTGACCCAAATGGGCATAGATGCCTATCCCAGTGACACATTTGAAGTCAATACAACCGCGCAGCAGATAAAGGATCAATTTAAGCCTGGAGATGACACCTTCCAGGAGGTAAGTCTTGCAGGCAGAATGATGTCGCAACGCATAATGGGAAAGGCCAGTTTTGCAGAATTAATGGATAGTACCGGCAGAATACAATTTTACTTAAATCGTGATGAGATTTGTCCTGGGGAAGACAAATCATTTTACAATGATGTATTCAAAAAACTACTTGATTTGGGTGATTTCATTGGCATTAAGGGCTTTGCATTTTACACCCAGACAGGAGAATTGACCATTCATGTCAAAGAATTGAAATTGTTGTCGAAATCACTCAGACCTTTGCCTGTGGTCAAAGTAGATGATGAGGGTAATGTACACGATGCATTTACGGATCCAGAATTGAGGTATAGGATGCGTTATGTGGATATGGTGGTCAACCCTCATGTCAGAGAGGTGTTCAAACAGCGGACCAAGATGTATAACAGCATAAGAGAGTATTTGAATACCAGGGGTTATCTGGAAGTAGAGACACCTATTCTACAACCCTTATATGGGGGTGCAGCAGCACGACCATTTAAAACGCACCACAACACCCTGGACATGACTTTGTACCTTAGAATTGCCAATGAATTATATTTAAAGAGGCTGATTGTTGGAGGGTACGATGGTGTATATGAATTCAGCAAAGATTTCAGAAATGAGGGCATGAGCAGGTTTCACAATCCTGAATTCACACAAATAGAGTTGTATGTGGCCTATAAAGACTATGAATGGATGATGAATCTGGTAGAAGAAATGGTAGAAAAAGTGGCCATCGATTTGCATGGCACCACAGAGGTCAATGTTGGAAACAATGTCATTAATTTTAAGAGGCCCTGGAAACGATACACCATGTTTGAAGCTATTGAAGCACACACGGGCGTCGATATTAGTCAAATGGATGAAGACCAACTTAGGACAACTGCCAAATCCCTAAAGGTACATGTTGACAATACCATGGGCAAGGCAAAACTCATTGATGAGATCTTTGGTGAGCATGTAGAGCCCAAATTGATTCAACCCACCTTCATCACAGATTATCCGGTTGAGATGTCGCCTTTGGCTAAAAAACACAAATCAAAGCCAGGATTGGTGGAGCGGTTTGAAGCCATTTGTAATGCCAAAGAAATATGCAATGCATTTTCTGAGCTCAACGATCCGATCGATCAAAGGGAGCGGTTTGAAGGTCAGCTCGAATTGGGAAAAAGAGGAGATGAAGAAGCCATGGTTTTGGATGAGGATTTCCTGAGGGCACTTGAATTTGGCATGCCACCTACAGCCGGGCTGGGCATAGGAATGGACAGACTGGCAATGATCATGACCAATCAAAATTCGATCCAGGATGTGTTATTTTTCCCACAGATGAAAAAAGAAAACCCTTCCTGATCTGGTTGTTTTGATGTATATATTATCTTTTGTCAGGGCCATTGCCATGGTTCTTTCAATGATAATCTGGATGCTGGCATACAGTCTAACGCTCATATTTGCTAAGCACACACCGGAGCGGGCTTTTAGACTCAGAAGGAATTGGCTCAAATACATGTGTCACCCCATTTTAAATATGCATGTCATTATAGAAGGCAAGCCTCATGACAAACCTGCCTTGTATGTATGCAATCACAGGTCGTTTGCAGATCCTCTGGCCATACTACCCTATCTCGATGCATATGTGATAGCAAAAGCTGAAGTCGCCTCCTATCCAATTATCAACAAGGGAGCAGAATTAACAGGTGTTTTGTATGTAAAAAGGGAAGACAGCCAATCACGGAATGCGGTGCGTGACAAGATGGTAAAAACCATTGAACAAGGTTACAACGTTCTGGTCTTCCCGGAAGGAACGGTCAGCTTCCATAGCTTTCCCATGCCGTTCAGGGCTGGTAGTTTTAATGAGGCAGCGCGAGCCAAAATAGGAATCGTGCCCATGAGCATTGAATTTAAAGACAAAAGAGATTTATGGCTTTTTCCTCATTTTTTAAAACAATACCTTGTTTCATATGCCAAATGGAAAACAGAAGTAAAAGTTACTTTTGGCCAAATCATGTACGATGAAGATGGTGATAAGTTGAGAAATAATGCTCAAAACTGGGTGACATCGACCATGGAGGCACAGCGCAGGAACTGGTCATTGGTTGACTTTAGTGAACTTGATCAGAAAGCACCATATTCCCAGGCCTTACAACCCAAAATGGGCAAGGAATGACCTATCAGGAGTGCCTTACTTATATGTTTGCACAATTGCCTATGTACCATCGCGTGGGGAATGTGGCATATAAAAAAGATTTACACAACATCAGAATACTTTGTGAAGCACTTGGTAAGCCTCAGGATAAACTGAAATGCGTACATGTAGCTGGCACCAATGGCAAAGGGACGGTTAGTCATCTTATTGCTTTCGGGCTTCAGCAGCAGGGATATAAGGTCGGATTGTATACATCTCCCCATTACATAGATTTTCGGGAGCGGATTAAAATCAATGGCATTTACATTGACAAAAAGTTTAT
>CALMWS010000120.1 GCA_937870795.1 uncultured Bacteroidota bacterium
TACTGGATTCTTATTATTTCATAACTAATGCTTGCATACCACAACTCGTGATTTTGGGTCTCAAACAATGTGCCGGAATAAGGGATTTTCATCATAGTGCTCAAATCCAGCCTGTACAAAATTTTATTCGATTGAGGGTCAAAACATTTGAGCATTTTCGTGTCATTGTTATGAAACCAAATATTGCCTTCCGGCGATAGACATATGGCTTCTATACTTTGATTTTCAAATATTTCACTCGATGTTTGATTGCGGTAACTTTTAAATTTTTTCGTCTCCAGGTCAAAGTAGGCAAGCCCATTGTAGCTGGTAAGCCAGAGCCCTTTCTTTTTGGGGTCTTTTATTATTTTACTGATTCGATCCGTATGGATGCCCGAGGTGTTGCTTATTTCAAATTCATACAAGGTGGTTTTTTTTGTTTTCAGATCTACCATCATGAGCCCCGATGATGAAGTTCCAACGGCTACCTGTCCAGCATTGATCACAACAAAATCCATTGGATATAACTTTTTACGACTCATGTCAAAAAAGGTATTTTCAAATGTATTTTCAGCATAGTCATAGGTAAAGATACCATCAGGAGTCAGGCCATATATCTTACCATTTTCATCCATTTCCAGTCCGATGATTAGGTTAGATAATATTGATTTCGGGTCACGCCGGTTTTTCTTAAAAACGTTGAATTTTTTTCCGTCGTAACGATTGAGCCCATTGCTGGTACCAATCCACAAAAATCCAAACTTGTCTTGTAGTAAAGAACTTACATTGTTGTGGCTAAGTCCGTCTCTTTCATTGTAATTGTCAAAGACGATGTCGGGCTTAAATTCATAACTGGTTTTGTTTTCTGATCTGGCAGGAAAAGGGCGTTGGCCCATTAAACCCTGAACTACCCAAAACATTAAAAGCAATATCAGCCCTCTTTTCATGCTCCCCAAGATAAGGAATTTTTCTTTTTGTGTGCATCAATAATAGGATGAAACGTACTTAAATTCCCCTGAGGTGTGTTTCAATTGGGCTTGAGTCGTTGTGTATTTTTTTGTGTCATCGCCAAGGTGAGTTCTTCATAACATTGCAACCAGGCTGTTGCTGTGGCATGGTCCCATTCTGAACCCAGGGCCTTACTCAGCATCCATATCATGGCTTCTCCTACCATTTTATAATGTGCTGGTTTTACACCGTATTGGATATGTCTCAGACCCATCTCCGCAATGTTGTCCTGGTCCGGATGGTCCAATCGCATGATGATGGACGACATCATGTCCGTGAGTTTAATATATTGTTCTTTCATTTCTTTAGGAAAAAGAGATCTGAGTTCAGGGTGATCCGCAAACAACTTGCTGTAAAATGTTTCTCCCAATAAAAGCGGATCTATGCCCATCATTATTTTCCAGGATCTTTTAACAAGTTTTATCTGATCGGTTGTCATCTTACGTATATTTAATGTTGCAAATATCAAATTACAAAACTTCATCAGCAAAGCTTAATAATTGAAGCGTCAATAATTCTTGTCTAAACGTAGATTATATACAGGCAAGTGGCTATGTAGGCAATTTGGGGTTTCAAAGGCAGGCCTTTGATGTATTTTCGTTCAAATTGTAAAATCCTACACTTCAATTGTTTTTTCATACCTATCAATCTATTGTATTTTAAGTTTGTGACAACCTTTACCATCTTTGCTGAATAATTTTATCAAATGAGAACAATATACACGTTTTGTTTTATATGCTTCTTTGCATCGCTTTCGATGGGTCAAACCAGGGTTTTCTCTTCCTCATTCAATAAACAACATGTTTATCTCCGAACACCTAAAGCTTTTATTTTAGACTCACTGGAAATGGAATTTCCAAGTGATGGCAAGCTTTGGTTAAAGGTAGATGGTACTGCCAGTATAAGTTACGGTGATGTGATTACGCTGGCTGTAAGCAACAGCCACAATTGGGAGAGCAATGATGGTAACACTGGTGTATTTGCTGTGGATTCTGCCCACCTTACCTCTGCCTTTGGGCACAGCCGTACGTATTCAGTTGAAAAAGGTAAAAATAAATTTTATGCAATGGCGCATAATTGGATTGATCGATATGGTACCGGCTTTGCTGATATTAAGGGCTCTCTTGTGGCAATGTACTCACCCTCTGAAGATGGAAATTCTGATTTCGAGGGGCAGGGCTTTTATGTTTACCCTTTTGGCATAGAAGCAACTCCAAAAGTTGTAACGGAAATTAAAGTTGATCCTAAAAGTGCAGAGAGAATCTGTGTCTTTTATGAAGGTCTTCATTATGGTGAGATTGATGATGAGATCAAATTTGCAATTACTGCTGACAGTGTTTTTCCGCAAAATGAGCACAATGGTGTTTTGGGTGTCACCAGTGGCTACGATGGTAGATATTTAGCCACCCAAAATTGTTTTTTGCCTGAATTTGTTGATTCGGCGGTTTATATTATGGCTAAAAAGAACGCAGGCAATTTTTCCTCCAAGGAGAATGGGATATACGCTAATTTCATTGTGAATTATAAGGTAGCCTCTTTTCATTCTTTTGACAATCAGGTGACTACTTCTGTCAAAGACGTTGCAAATTTTGAATTTGTAGCTCCCAAAAAAGGAAAGTTACTGATAAAAACCACCGGGCATATTTCATCCGATGGTCTTTGCAGTCTTATAATGGATTTACATTCAGTTAAAGGGCAAACACCTGCCGAAAATGCTTTGAATGTGCAGAGTTTCAGGGCAGCCTATAAAAATGAGTATTTCTCGCTCTGCAAATTGGTAGACGTATCTCCGGGAGCCAATCATTTATACCTCTCTGCTTATTTAGAGAGTGGGAGTGATAGTATTCGGGTAGCAGGGGAAACCACCCTCCAGTTCATTCCGGAAGCAGTAGTTTCGGGTACTTCCAACAACGGCAGGATGAATTTGTTGGCCCATTTATTTCCAAATCCAGGCAAAGATTTGTTGTATGTTTCTCTGGAAGATCAAAATATCAATGGAGTGGTCAATGTATTGGTGTTTGATACCAAGGGGCAGCGCATTGCTTCAAAAATGCTCAACTATCCATATGAAAACTCATTGGATGTTAGTGGTATGGCTTCAGGGCTTTACCATGTTGTTATTGAAACCGCACATGCTGTTTTTTCTCGCACTTATATTCATAATTAATAAGGATGAAATTCATAAGTTTTTTCGCCCTTTGCTTTGTTTTTCAGAATTATTTATCCGTCAGCCTAAATGACGATGCTCAACCGAAATTGAGATTGGGTTACATTTCTTATAATGATGACCCGGCTAGTAAAAAGCAATTTACTTATGATGCTGAAGGTAGATTGTCTAGTTGTGTCACGGGTTTAGACTCGATTTTGTACATCTATTGCGCTGATTCGATCATCCAATACAATCGCCACCCCGATAAATTTTGGGAGTACAAAACCTCATTTGTATTGGATCCATCAGATAAAGCTTTGAATGCTTGGACTTATGATGGTTTTGGTAATAAGGTGCGAGAAGAAAATTACACCTACGATTCGGAAGAAAGATTGACGTATTATTACCGCTACATATACGCAAACAATGAAGTATGGCAGTATCATTTTAACTATCCCAATGACAGTGTGACTCAAATAACCACAATGCTGCCAGATGGCAGTTCAGGCAACGCATACACCTTTACTTATAATCTGCAGAAACGAAACGATTTTCAACCCACATTTGTCGGAAATTGGTTTGATTCTTGCCCACTTAACTTGTTTGGTGTTGAACCTACTTTTTTACCGCAATCCATACTTTGTACAGGTCCTGAAGGAGATACTTTGTCACATATAAATTATCGTTATCCCTTTGCTGATAATCATGTTTTTCTTACGATCTTGGAGACCGATGTTTTAAATCAATTTACCAACACAATAACATGTTACGCCGGTAAAAAATAAGGTTTTATTGATCGAATTCGATGTTAATTCTGAGTAAACCGTGAAAAATAGAAATTTTATTTTGTTTTTATCGGTAAAATATTTTATGCACAAGTTATATAAATCTTTTTCATATATAAAAATATTATTACGTGTAAATTATTGTTAATCAAGAATCATTTTTGTCAATGCAGTTCTTCGAATTTGTTTCAAGCTCAAAAACCTACACTTAAATGGAAAAAACATACATCTCAGCCTATCAGATTTTTAGGGTCGGTATAGCTGCACCATCTTTGTGTTGTCAATAAATCAATATATTTGGAGTGGAAAATAAAACGATATCGTTGGCCAACAATGTAGCACAGCACGGAGACGCGGTTGAATGTCCATCTTGCGGACATCACGATACAGGCAGTTTTTGCTCTTCTTGTGGCAGTCCTTTGCAACATAAACGAATCTCTTTGAAGAGCCTGATCGGCAGTATCATAGATTTCTTTTACGATATTGAAACCAATTACGTTTACACTTTTAAGGGCTTATTATTCAGACCTGCCAATTTTATTGCCCGGTACATCAGAGGAGAAAGAAATGAATCCTACATTCCATTTAAATATTTTTTTCTCAATCTGAGTATTAACTTTTTTGTTTATACAAAATTTGGAATTGCCAACTTAACAGATAGTGCATTGGATGTTGAAGTAGACCAGCTTGTTCAACTCAAAAGCGACATTGTATTCGAACAGTTAATTGATGATTATGGAAGTTTTTTTTCACTGATCATTATTCCGGTTTACGTCCTTTGCAGCAGGATTTTATTTCCAAAGTCAAAGTACAACCTGGCAGAGATGGCAACGGCAATCACCTTTATGATGGGACAGCTTATGTTGCTGGAAATTGCCATCAATTTGATCAGTGTGGTTTTCCCTGATTTTTATTCCTTTTCCAGGGTATTGGTAATGATGGCCGAATTTGGCATACTTTTTATCCTTGCGCATAAATTGATGAAGGATAAATGGTACCATGCCATGTGGAAGTCCGTGTTGACATTGGCTGTAATTTTCCTGGTCATGAGGTCCGTATTGATGGGTACCCAGGAGATTTTAGCCTGCATGTATGACAATTGAAATAGTAGTTTAATATAAAATTTATTTACATGAAAAAATATCTGATTGCAGGCCTGACGCTTGCCATGGTCTCTTGTGTGTCTTCCAAAAGATTAAAAACAGCCGAAGAAAGATACAACCTATTGGAAAAAAAGCTTGAAATGGCGTATGAAAGGATAGACTCCTGCGAAACACAAAATGCAGCTCTTACCGTAAGTCTGGAAAAATCTAAGGCCGACAACCTCCTGGCCATCCAAAAACATGAGGCGCTTGTCCATGAAATTGATCTCAGATCGGAACAACTAAAGGCGGCAGAAGAAAACAGCGCTTTTGTAAAATCCACCAACGATGAACTAACCAAACGTGTTGCTGATCTGCACAATTCCAACAATGTCAATGCTGAAATTATCAAAAAAATGTTGGAAGAATTAGAAAGTAAAAACCTGAAAGTACTCAACCTTTCTCTGGCATTGCAAAAGCAAGACTCTCTTAACATCCATCTGGTAAAAAGAACCAAACAAAACATCAGCGACAAGAAATTGAAAAAATCTCTTGAGAAACTCGGCTTTGTATTTTATTAACAGAGGTAATTTATGGAGATCCAATTTTGCAATTATTTGTGGCCAATTTATTTAGGCTATTTTGTATACCTCAACTACAAATGGCTTATGGCGGCAGGTCATAATTTTGGCTGTAAAAACACTACCAATGCAGCCACAGCCGACGTTTTGTTTACTGCAGTGTTGATCGTAATTTCTTTCTCTTTCTGTCAGCTTCAACTTTCTGCCTTTAGTGCAGGCGTCATGGCTTTTCATCTGCTCGTCTCTGCGGTTAGACCACGTTGGATTTCCAGCTGGATTCACATCAACCAAAATGGAAGAGAATAACAATCGATTTTTAAATAGCCCCCGAAAGGCAGTTATTTTCAGGTCTTTGTGGTTGATCGAGTTTATTTTGATGTGCTGGTGGCTGTGGGACGAACTTCAGTTGACGTATCTGCCGGTTAACCCTGTGGTGTGGTATAGTTTTTTTTATTTGTTCATTTGCTTACTTATATGGATCTCAGGTAAAAGAAAAACAGTGGCCTTCATCATGGTGGCTATACCAGGCATTGTGTTGGGATTAATGTTGTTTTTTCTCTGTCTCATATTGGTAATAGAATGGATTGACGGGCCAATTCGATGGAATTAATACAATCATTTCAAACCAAATGCTTCCATCGCTTTTTCCCATCGAAGTAGGGTTTCTAATACTTTTTCCCTGTTTTTTGCCGCAATGATAAATTTAGGTAACTTTTCAACAAATGTCATCCTATAAGATACATCGGCTTTTTGCCTTAATTTGGCCTCTGTAAACTGTAAAATCACATGGAGGTGTTTCTCATTGATGACCCATAAAGTATTACTTCCTATCTGGGCCTGAAAATAAAGGTTCAAACCAAACACAGGCTCTATTATTCCGGTTTGATTGTATTTCAAAGTTGATTTTGTCCAACGAACTACACGATTTTGGGCGGTACATTTCTCACAATTGATTATTGCAAATTTGTTGATCTTCGGTAATTTAATTGTTGAAGGAGGAAGCTTTGTGTTGCACTCCGCACATACAGCATTGTCTGCTGGTTGGTAAATCTGTCGCGCCTCATAATCGGTTTGCCAGTTGCACTTAATACAATGAGCAGCGGCCTTCTTTGTATGGAAGGCGCCGGGAATTTTCACAATAGCTGCATTTCTACAAGCTGGACACTCGACGAAAAAAGTATCTGCAAAATCGTACCATCGCCAGGGAGGGGAGGTGTATCTCTTTTTCTTTTTCATCAATCATATCCTTCCGATGATATATAGTCAATCATCCAAATGCCTTTACGTTTTGTCATTTCGAAATAAAGGGGCCAATCCGCTGTTGTGGTAATTACTGCAAAATCTTTTTCCATTTCTACTACATCAAATGACAGCTTTTTGGGATCCTCATAAAAGAGTTCGGGTTCCTGTGTTAGTAGTACAAGGTCGTAGTCAAAGCCCTCCGGTGGACCTTCATTTTGAGGAGATGATTCCCAGTATACAGCCTTGGAAGTAAAATATTCCTGCCACAACTTTTTGTAATTGTTGGTAAAATAACCACTGTGCATCAACCGGTCCAGGTATTGCCGGCAAGCTATGGTATCTACCTTGTACCAGCCATCTTTATCGGCATAACTCAATCCTTTTTCATTGATGCTTGAATAATTTTTTTTATACCAATCTAAGAAGGATATGATGCATTGCACTGCTTGGGCAGAATCCTTAGGAGGGTTAAACAAGGACCGGCACTCCTTGTGAGAGTTACCGGCCCAGCTTGGGATTAGGGTGGGTATTGTAATACATATTACCCATAAATATTTGAGCGCCATTTGTTTTTTATGTATACCATTTTCTTAATCCTAAATAAACGATCAACAGCAAGGCCCAACTTATCCAGACGATTGATATTTGAAACATGCCTTCTGCAAAACGATGTTGTTGTTCGCCTAACTGATAGGCCTTATACAATTTATAAACACCATAAAGACTGATCAGCGCAAGCCCCTGTTTGATGTAAAATGGATTGTTTTTGAATGCTATTTCTGTTAGACCGGTGAATATATAATATATACACAACAAGCCACTTACCAGCCAAAAACCATAAAACAACATTTTTACTATAAATGTCATTACTGCCAATGAATTGGACCATTAAAGAAAAAGAAACCAACAAACAACTCAATAATGACCACAAGCCACGTCAAGCCCAGCAGGCCGCAACCTAGGATGTATTTCTCGGCATGCACTGTTTGATGGTAGGTAAAATACATGCCCAATGCAATTAACAGCCCGGCTATACCCAATATGATGGACTCAGATGTTTTTCCGTAGGCTGCCGTCGCCGTATAAGCTGAATTGGCCAAATTAAACAGACATATCAGCCCGCTTATTCCAAACATACCGTAAAAACCGAGTTTCGCTAAGAATTCCATTATCTTGTCTGTATTATTACAATTATTGAAATCAAAGTTAACTAAGGCTAAACTTTTAGCCTCTATATTATTGTTCGAGACATCCAAGAAACATATTGAAGTGTGGAATAGGAGGTTTAAAACGTATTGAGTTATGAAAAATTCATATTTAAATGGCCGGACAGCAGTCAGGAGTTGGCAGTATTACCCTGTGCATTCATAAAAAAATCTGCCTAATAAAATTTCGCCTACCCTATAAGTGATAAATAAAATCATTACTAAGCCAAAGCCTACATCCCACCCCCGTAATTTTAAATCCGTAATTCGTAATTGAATTCACTCATGCATAAAGATGAAATTTCAGCTAGGTTTATAAAATTCTTATTTCCTTCATTCCTAATTAAGCCTACATAGGCTCAAACCTCGCCTGGAAAAATCTCAGATACTTTGGCTCATAAACCATCTTCATTCCCTTGATCTTATGCCTTCTTTCCCAAACCAATGCCGTAGATTCAGCAATCACATCCATGTGTGCCTGTGTATAAACCCTCCTCGGAATGGTGAAACGTACCAACTCAAGCTTGGGCATGTAATTTTCGCCATTGGCTTTTCTGCCCGCTGAAACAATGCCCCTTTCCATTGTCCTCACTCCAGATTCTGCATAAATTTCGGCAGCCAAAGTCTGCGCAGGAAATTGTTCCTGTGGAATGTGTGGAAGAAATTGTTTGGCATCCACAAAAATACCATGGCCACCCACCGGCTTCACAATGTGAATTCCATAGTCACTCATCAATTGACCCAAATATAGCACCTGACCCACCCTGGCATGGATGTGGAGATCATCCACACTTTCTTGTATACCTATAGCCATTGCCTCCATGTCTCTTCCGGCCAGCCCGCCATAGGTGTGCAAACCTTCATACACAACAACAAGATTTCTGGCTTCTTCAAAAACTTCCCATTCATTGGTTGCCATGAATCCTCCGATGTTGACCAACGCATCTTTTTTAGCACTCATGGTCGCTCCATCGGTTTGATCGCAGATTTCTTTGACAATTTGTCGAATACTCTTTTGACTGTATCCCTTTTCACGCTGTTGAATGAAATAGGCGTTTTCAGCTACACGGGTCATATCGTGGATGATGCGTATGCCGTGTTTTTTGGTATACGCCCTTAGTTTTTTTAGATTGTCCATACTGATGGGCTGCCCCCCTGCCATGTTGACGCTGGTGGCTATGCATACATAGGGTATTTTTTTTGCGCCGTGTTTTTTCACCAATGCTTCCAATTTATTGAGATCCACATTGCCTTTGAACGGAAACTCACTTTGCGGATCATGCGCCTCATCAATGATGATATCTACAAATTTGCCTCCCGCCAGTTCCTGATGGAGTCGGGTAGTGGTAAAGTACATATTGCCCGGGATGATGTCTCCCTTTTTGATCAGTACTTTGGAAAGGATGTTTTCTGCCCCACGTCCCTGGTGTGTAGGCACCAAATATTTATATCCATATACATTCCTCACTGTATCTTCGAGGTGAAAATAATTGCGACTGCCAGCATAGGCTTCATCGCCCAGCATCATACCGGCCCATTGCCGGTCGCTCATGGCAGAGGTGCCGCTGTCGGTAAGTAAATCAATATAAACATCTTCAGATTTGAGCAGAAAGGTATTATACCCCGCTTCTTTGATTGCTTTTTTGCGCTGGGCTGCGGTTTTCATGGATAATAACTCCACGGTTTTGATGCGAAATGGCTCTGCCCAGTTTCTTTTGATGATTGCTTTCATGGAGGCTTTTTAAATTAAGTGTTTTACCTGCAAATTTAGTAGCAATTGAACCATTTTATTTAGGGTGGGAATGTTCCTTACGAATGATGCTCGTCATCATAAATTGAATTCTACGAGGTCAAAAATTAAAATTTCATTAAAATTTTATAATAAAGGATAAAAAAGTCTTATAATATGACAAAATGGATAAATTTGTCCATTATAAAAAGGATAAAAATATCCATTAATATTTTTTATAACTTTCAAAATACATTAAATAAAGTACATGAAATCCTTAAAAATAACATTTTGTATGGTGTTGATTTTGTGTGGTTATAAGCAATATGCCAACATTTTAAGTGATACCTCATCAGTTCGTCAAATTGTAGTCGGTTATCATATGGGGTATGTACAATTATTATTTTCCACGGATAGCAACCAAACCCAATGGATGAATGAGAGTGATTTTTTTGGGATGGGATTTCCGATTGGCATTACTTTTAATACGCCCGGAAAATGGAAGTTTGACCTGGAAGTGGTACCATTTCTCAACCCACATCTTGGCACAGGTAAGCCATATCAGAATCATTTATTGTTCCACCCCGGAGCTTTAAGGAGTCTCGGGCACAATTGGACTTTTGGAGCTCGTCTTGCATTTGAGCTAGGTAATGACCAATTTGGATTTACTCCATTACTAAACAAATCATTTCCTTTAGGCAAAAGATCTTCTTTTTTTATGGAGTTAGTTGCCCCAATGAGATTTGGTCCCTCAAAAGTATCGTCCTTTCATCAATTAGGCGGCTTACACCTTGGTTTCGCATTTTAAATCTTAAAATAAATTCAAATGAAAGCAATGGGTATTAAAAACAAATTTTTATTATTTCTTGTGTTTTGCATTCTATTGTCGATTTTCCAGGGGTGTAAAACCGATGATCCAATAAGTCCGGAAACTTCCAGAAAAGCCTCTGAGTATAACGCTGAAGTGCCGCTCGCTTGGTTTGAACTTTTAATCGAAATAGATAGGTATGCACCCAATTACCGACCCCCGGCTGCAGCCAGAATGATGGCTTACACCGGCCTTGCAGGCTACGAAGCCATAGTAAATGGAATGCCAGAATACAATTCTTTAGGCAATCAATTTCCAGGCATGAAATTACCCTCAATTGAGCAAAAAGAATACTACTGGCCGGCCTGTACCAATGCAGCTTATGCTAAGATGTTGAGATACTTTTATCCTCACATAAAGAATACAGACCTGACTAAAATTTCAGCGCTTGAAAATAAATTTAATGAGGATTTTTCTTCAAAGACATCAACTGAGGTTTTGGAAAGATCGAAGGCATACGGCGAATTGGTAGCCAATGCGGTTTACGAATACAGCCGAACAGATGTTTACGGACACGAAGCTTATAAAGATCCTCGTCCCGGTTCTTATATTCCACCAAAAACAGGCCCCAAAGGAGAAAAATTATGGCAGCCTACCTGGCCGGATTACACACCCGCTTTATTTCCTTATTGGGGTAAAGTTAAAACCTTCGCGATGAAAACTGGTGACTTGAAAGCCAAACCTCCTATAGAATATAGCGAAGAAGTTAATTCAAGGTTTTATCAACAGGCGATGGAAACCAAAGTGTGGGTCGACAATTCAATTCTTGAGGATAAATGGATCGCAGAATTTTGGAGCGATGATTTTTATGAAGTTACATTTGAGCCAGCAGCCCGATTAATTGCCATTGGGAATCAAATGGTTGTTAATGATAATATCGCGCTCGATAAAGCAGTGGAACTTTACGCCAAAATGGGAATGGCCATGAGTGATGCAGCGGTAGCCATTTGGGGAAATAAGTATATTTATAATGTCAGGAGACCTATAGAGTACATTAGAGAGTTCATTGACCCCAACTGGAAGACCATTCTTAATAATCCATACACCCAAGTTCAGGGTGTTACTCCTGAGTTTCCCGCTTATCCTTCTGGACATTCCGGCTTTGGCAGTTCCGGCAGCTTAATACTCACCAACATCTTTGGTGACAACAGACCATTCACGGATAACTGTCATCAAGACAGATATGAGTTTCTGGGAACACCAAGGACATTTACTTCTTTTGTTGAAGCTGGTCTGGAAGATGCATACAGCAGAATCAGGCTGGGTGTTCACTACCGGATGGACTGTGATGAAGGTGTGAGATTGGGCAACCTGGCTGCAACCCGGGTCATCAGTTTACCCTGGAGGAAATAAAGAGAAAGTCATTCGATTTGTTTTTTGATTTGAGCCTATTTATAATTTCAAATATTTTAAAATGGAAAGCCCTAAAGAATCCACAAGCATCAGTTATTTTATGAATACCAAAAACTGGTGGGCACCCCTTACTTTTATTTTGATTATCAGTTTACTTGGAGTTGGATTGATTGGTCTACAGACCTATATTGACGCCCCGCCCATGGTTAGCTTTGTTGATGCTTCCGGTAAAGTAATTATAGACAAAGCTTCCATGATTCGGGGTCAGGAAGTATTTCATAAATACGCGTTGATGGAGTACGGTAGTTTTTTTGGTGACGGAGCCCAAAGGGGGCCTGATTTTACTGCCCAGGCCCTTCATAAAGTCCAGGAAAGTATGGTTGATTACTATGCACGAGAGTGGGCTGTTAATAAGGCAACAGCACCCGATCAGTTTGTTATTGGACAGTTAAATGAAAGAGTAAAAAAAGAACTTAAAGTCAATCAGTACGACCAGTCAAAAGATCTCATTCAGATGACCAAAGCTCAGGAATTTGCATACAGGGGCCTGCAACTATATTATCAAAATTATTTTAATGCGCAGGATGTACATGGCGCTCATCTACCTGTCAAATATATAAAAACTGAAGGCGAAATAAATGATTTAGCTTCGTTTTTTTATTGGGGAGCCTGGGTTTGTGTTTCAGAACGGCCGGGGTCGGTGTACAGCTATACGCACAACTGGCCTTATGACCCCGACTCAGGAAATACGCCAACCTCTCCGGTTATCTTGTGGAGTGTTTTGGGGCTTTTGGCTTTTGTATTAATGTGTGGCATTGTGTTGTACTATATAGGTCAATACAATCAATTGCCAAATAAATTCTTTAAGCCACCGGTTCACGATTTATTTTCTTCGGAAAGGGTTAGCAAATTTAAACCTACTGCTTCTCAGAAAGCTACATTCAAATTTTTCTACGTTGCCATCATTTTATTTTTTATCCAGGTACTAAGCGGCTTGGTCACTATCAACGATTTTATTGATTGGTTAGGATACCTGGGTATTCAAATCAAACAATCAGTTCCGGTTACATTGCCACGCAGCTGGCATTTGATGTTGGCATTGTATTGGATTTCTACTTGTTGGATAGCTTCTTCAATCTTTATTTTACCCATACTTTCCAAAAAGGAGTTGCCCGGGCAAAAGAAACTAGTCAATTTGTTGTTTGTTTTATTATTTATTCTTGTAGGTGGTTCACTCCTTGGCATCGTCATGGGTCCTTTGGGTCTGATGGGCAATTGGTGGTATTGGCTGGGTCATCAGGGATGGGAGTTTGTTGATTTTGGTAAAGTCTATCAGTTATTACTAATGGTAATATTCGCTCTTTGGGTTTTTGTAGTATACCGGGGTATAAAACCAGCTTTGACCAAAGGCCAGAATTGGAATTTACCCAATTGGATTTTATACTCAGTAATTGGCATTCCACTTTTATTTTTAAGTGGCTTTATAGCAAAACCAGAAACCAATTTTGTAATTGCTGATTTCTGGAGATGGATGGTGATCCACATGTGGGTCGAAGCTTTCTTTGAAGTTTTCATAACAGTGATTGTGAGTTATCTTATGGTTCTCATGGGACTGGTCAGCAGACAAGCAGCCATTAGAGTTGTATATTTTGCAACTGTATTATTCTTGGGTACTGGTTTATTGGGAATTTCCCATAATTTTTATTGGAATGCAAAACCGGTGGCTACCATGGCATTGGGCAGTGTATTTTCAACACTACAATTTGTACCCTTAATTCTTCTTACTGTCGAAGCATGGCGCTTTAAAAACATGCCCAGATTTGCTGTCAACGGCATTGAGAAAAAAGATCTGGGAGGTTTTGGATTTTCTGAAGTATTCCTTTTTTTGGTAGCAGTAAATTTTTGGAACTTCTTTGGAGCAGGTGTTTTAGGCATCATCATCAATTTACCCATTATGAATTATTTTGAACACGGCACCTACCTTACCATTAATCATGCACATGCTGCTCTCATGGGTGTCTACGGCAATATATCTCTTGCGGCATTGATTTTTGCCTCTAAGCTAATGATTAAGCAAGCGCATTGGAATAAAAAAGTTATCCATTTTGCTTTTTGGTCAATAAATGTAGGACTTATGCTAATGGTAATTCTGGATCTTTTTCCGGCAGGTTCAATCCAATTCAAAGCTGTGGTAGAAAGAGGACTATGGTTCGGTAGGTCTTCAGAATTCATTGACAATGGTATATTCAAGAATCTGACCTGGATGCGTGGCCTTGGTGCCACTGTATTTTTTGTGGGAGGTGTCATCCCATTGACATGGTTTATAGTTTCAAGCTGGAAATGTCTTAAAGTGGAAGCTGCCAATATTCAAGAAATGGATGAAGCCAGCTTACTTGCCCATGAGAAAGTGGAAAACGAAATTATGTTCGAGGAAGCATTCTGAATTTCCACGATATAGAAGATGCGTCTTGTCCCAGGGTGCATCTTTTTTTATATTCTTAAATAGGTAGTATCATTCAACAAACCACGCGTGAGTTCTTTCAATGTTGTATTTCCAAAAATATTCAACAATTTTTCCTTAACCGGTTTGTATTTGGCATGAAATGGGCAAGGCTGTGTGTCTGAGCACTCCATAAGACCAATGCTGCACTTGTTGAGGACATCTCCATCAAAGCC
Source organism: uncultured Bacteroidota bacterium (assembly GCA_937870795.1). Classification (GTDB taxonomy): domain Bacteria; phylum Bacteroidota; class Bacteroidia; order Chitinophagales; family Saprospiraceae; genus JADKBO01. Next base: position 14,658 of record CALMWS010000120.1, read on the forward strand.
TTCAACGATTTTTATAATTTTTATTTCACCGATGGCATCATTTTCAATGTAAAACCCTCCTCCTGGTCCTTTAAGCGACAGTATAACGCCTATTTTCACAAGCTTCTGCAGAATTTTCGATGTAAATGCTTCGGGAGATTCTATTCTGGATGCAACATCTTGTATACTCACCCTTTCTCCTTTTTGCGATTGTGCTGCAATATAAATCGAAGCCCTGATAGCATACTCACAAGTTTTTGAAAACATGTACTAATTTTGATTTCAAAGATAAAATAATTTTTCTTTCTGCTCTTTTTGCTTTTTCTTCTTACTTCAGGATGCCCGTAAAATGGGCTGTCGAAAATCATTTCCATAAAAAACTGTCAATATGTTACGAATTGAAAAATCCATTTTATATTGCAGAATTATTTAATGTGTTTTTCCCCACCGGAAAAGCTCTTTTCTACATATTTTCATAAATTTCATGCCATGCTCAGTTTCAAACTGGACGATGACTTTGTCATGTCCTATGCCCATATTCAACCCGATTTTGGTTTCAATGGCCTCGGCCAGTTGACTTATTATCGCACCTATTCCCGCCTTAAAGAGGATGGAAAAAATGAAGAGTGGTATGAAACGGTGCGCAGGGTAGTAGAGGGTGCCTATACGATTCAAAAAGAACATATTCATTCCAATGAGTTGGGCTGGAACAATAAGAAGGCGCAACGCTCTGCCCAGGAAATGTACGATCGCATATTCAAAATGAAATTTTTACCTCCTGGCAGAATGTTGTGGGCATTGGGTACACCCATCATTCATCAGAAAAAAATTGGGCAGGCTCTGTTCAATTGTGCTTTTGTTTCAACGGAAGAAATGGGTAAGTCAATTTCTGATGCCGTCAAGCCTTTTGCTTTCATGATGGACATGAGCATGGTAGGTGTGGGAGTAGGTTTTGATGTTCTGGGTGCCGGACAGATTGAAATCAACAAGCCGGGTGAGGGCCTGGAAGAAATTGTTGTCATACCGGATACACGTGAAGGATGGGTTGCCAGCCTGGAAAAACTGTTGTTCAGTTATTTTGGAAAAAACTTTGGCATCCAGACGGGAAATGTAAAATTTGACTACCACAAAATAAGGAAGGCAGGTCTACCAATTAAAGGCTTCGGCGGTATTTCATCCGGACCGGAACCATTGATGGCCATGCACACCAGGATGTCACAGCTCCTGGATCAGCTGGATGGTAAAAACCTTACCGTAACCACACTTACTGATTTGATGAACCTTATTGGCGTTTGTGTAGTAGCTGGCAATGTTAGAAGAACGGCGCAAATTGCTTTGGGCCATGCTGAAAATGCTGAATACCGCAGACTCAAGGATTATACCTGGGACAATGCCAGTCAGCAATACATTGGCTCCAATGCAGACAGGGCCATGTGGGGCTGGGCTTCCAACAACAGCGTGTTGGTCAACAATGAAAGTAAATTTGAAACCCTGGCAGCCCAAACTGCCATCAATGGAGAACCGGGTTACATCTTTATGGACAACATTCAGGCATTTTCACGAATGTGTGATCCGGCCGACTTTAAAGATGCCAAAGCCAGAGGCACCAATCCTTGTGGTGAACAGAGTCTGGAATCTTATGAACTATGCTGCCTGATAGAAACCTTTCCCAGCAAGGCAGAGTCTTTGGATGATTACATGCGTACACTTAAATTTGCTTATTTATTGGGCAAAACAGCTACCCTGGTCAACACCACCTGGCCTGAAACCAACAGGGTTCAAAAAAGAAACCGAAGGATTGGAACCTCCGTAAGCGGGGTTACCAATTTCCTGCACCACCATTCCCTCAATACTTTTAAAATTTGGCTGGAAAGCGGCTACAAGGAAATTCAACGATGGGATGGCATCTATTCTTCATGGCTTTGTGTTCCTAAGAGCATCAAAACTACCAGTGTCAAACCTAGTGGTACAGTGAGCCTTCTTGCAGGTGTCAATCCGGGCTGTCATTTTCCCGAAAACAATTATTACATCAGAAGGGTGCGCATTGCCAAAACCAGTCACCTCATCCCCATCCTCGAGCGTGCAGGTTTGTCAATAGAAGACGATGTAGTTGATCCCTCTTCAAAAGTGGTATCCTTCCCCGTGAATGCCGAGGGAAGAAACCTGAGTGAAGTTAGCATTTGGGAACAAACCTCGCTTGCCATCTTCCTGCAGAAATATTGGTCCGACAATCAGGTATCCTGTACCGTGACCTTTCGACCCCATGAAGCCGGAGAGATCGCTACTATCCTCGATTACTTTAAATACGACCTGAAGTCGATCAGCTTCCTGCCCAAGCTCGAAGCAGGTATCTATGCACAAATGCCCTACGAAGCCATTACCCAGCAGAAATATCTCCAGATGAAAGCCGACTTAAAAACCATCGACTTTTCTACTTTCGATGAAGATGCTGTAGCCGAAAAGTTCTGCTCCAACGACAGCTGTTTGATTTGATGTTTCCCCGCTCCCCACACTGACACAGCGTTGTAGGGACAGGTACCCGGTTACCCCGATCCCTCTGATCCCTGCACCGACACTGCGATATGGGGACAGGTACCCGGTTACCCGGACCCCTCCGATCCCCCCGATTCCCACACCTACGCTGCGACGCATGGACAGTTACCCGGTTACCCGGATCCCTCCGATCCCTCCGATCCCTATGTCTGAGTATTGAAAAGCAGCGTTTATACAAAATAGGAGGTTATAAGTAATAAACCACATAAGCGTGAAAAAAACAATCCTTCTCCTGTTCATAGTAAATTTTAGTTTGAAAGCACAGGATCTTGTGCTAAATCAGTTTGGCCAAAACCCTTTGACACTGGGTCCTCAACTTGGAAGTAGTGTGAAAGAACAGGTTAATCTGGGCGCACATATATGGGGAATTGATAAAAATGCCTCTTTGTATGAGCAATATTTTGTCACATTCAACAAATATTTGGTCAGCAAACCGGATCAAATAATATCGATCCATCCTGTCTTTAATTTGGAAAGGGCAGGTGAATCCAGATTTTCAAACCAAACCATTGGCATCGGGCTTTCAACAGCAATGCCTCTTTTTCATAGCGGTAAAATAAAACATAGCCTGGGAGCAGGGCTTCAACCCTCCATTGTCAGACAAGCCATTGATGAGCGGGACCTGCGTTGGCCTTCACAGATCGGACCAGGTGGCTTTGAACCCAACGAACCTGGTGAGATGGTGTCGAAAGTGGTCTATCTCGACATTACAGCTGGTTTGAATTATAAAATAGAATTTGATTCACAGCATGTAATGGTAGGGTATAAGATGGGACACATAAACAGAGCCAAAATTTCGACTCTAAATCCCCAGAATTCTTATCGCCAGGAAAGGAGTCACACGCTATATGCCTTAGCCCAAATTAATATTAGCCAAAAATTGTCTTTAAAACCCAGAATGCTCTACCACAAAATAGGAGTCCAAAACAACTGGACCACCGGATTTGATATCTCAACACCTATCGGCAAAAAAATAGTTCTCACCGCGGGTGGAGGAAAAATGAAAAATGGCATTTTCGTCAATGCAGGCATGGAAATAGGCAAATGGCAATGGCTTGTTTTACGTGAAAAATACGATGGCAATTTGTACGATGGTTGGGAGTTTGCATTAAACTACAAAATTTAAATTTTTCCAATAGAAATCTGTGTGAGCAATGCTTGGTGCTTTGCACCTCGCGCAATACGCGCTTTGCGCTCAGTGCAATGCTCGGTGCTTTGCACCTCGCGCAATACGCGCTTTGCGCTCAGTGCAATGCTCGGTGCTTTGCACCTCGCGCAATACGCGCTTTGCGCTTAGTTCAATACGCGCTTTGCGCTTAGTTCAATTTAGCGAAGGCACCACGCGCTAACCGCGTGGCATCGACTAACCCTTTTCAGGTACACTTCCTCGTCGCCCGTCGCCCATCGCTAGCCGCCCTAAGCCACACTAATAACTCAACGAAAAACAATCCAAGTCCTTTAAGGCCAATGCCCACAAATTCATATCAGATTTTACCGTATTTTTGCCCCAATAATTGATTTAAGGTATGTGTGTAAAGTTTAGCAAGCTCCTTTTTATTTTTTTTCTTTTAGGTTTGCAATGTATCGGATTTGGGCAAAATATACCCGAGTTGCCTCATTTAAGAGACGATGCCCCTTCCTACATGCAATATTTCAACATGCCGTTGGAACAAGTAAACATCAATGTGGCCATTAGTGCTTATAAGGAATACTACAAAACCCATAAATTCGAAAAAAACGAATATACCCAGTATTACAAAAGATTTTTGAAGTGGTCTAGACAATATGCAGGTAGTGATGGTAAGATCCATTTACCTACCGCCGAGGAGGATGCAGAACGGCAGAGGCGTGCATTGTCTTTTCGAAAATCTGCTTCAAGAGCCGCCAATTGGACGTTTGCAGGACCTAATAAAACTTATGATACGGATGGAGTAACCAAAGTAACGTGGCAAACCAATATTTATTCCCTTGACATTGCTGCTTCCAATTCAAATGTGCTTTTTGCAGGTGGTGAAGATGGAGGTATGTGGAAGACTACAGACAAGGGTTTGAGCTGGACGCTTGTAACACGTGATGTCAGCCATGGTTCGTTTAGTGCTGTAAAAATTGATCCAACCAATGAACAAATTGTATATGCGGGTACCTCTGGCAAACTCATCAAGTCTACCAACCAGGGAACAAGCTGGACTACCTCCTATTCTGAATCGGGACTCACCGTGTACGAAATTGCTATCTCTTCTACCAATCCTTCTATTGTCATTCTGGCTACCAACAAAGGGGTAATCAGAAGCACGAATGGAGGCAGCACCTGGACTAAATTGTTTACCAATGAAACCTGGACAATAAAAAGCAAAGAAGGATCCGGTACTACATTTTTTGCCATCCGTGACAATGGCACCACATCAGATTTTATCAAGTCGATAGACAGCGGTGCAACATGGTCCGCCTCAAATACTGGGTGGTGGACACCGGCTTCAGGAGAAGCCATGACAGGAGGCATTATCGCTACCTGTGCAACCAACAGCAACAAACTGTATGCTTACCTCATCGGCAGTGGTTCCAACCTCTATGGATACGCTGGTGTTTGGGTGAGTACAGATGAAGGGGTTAGCTGGACCAATACCCATCCATCCAATGCCATCGGCAACAGCCCTACGGCTTATGCAGTGCCTTCGCATACCAACCTTATGGCCAGCAATGGGGTTACGGGTTTTAACCAGGGTTTTTATGATATGGCCATTGTGGTAAACCCGCTCAATGATAATCAACTCATCGCCGGCGGAACCTCCTGGTTTAAAAGTACTGATGGAGGTGTCACCTGGTCCAATCTTGGTGGTTACGTTGGTGGACTTTCCTGGTCGCATCCCGATATCCAATGGCTGGCAGCAAATGGCAATGACTTATGGATTGCTTCTGACGGAGGACTCAATTATTCCAACAATTTTGGTGTGACCATGGAGACCCGAATGGATGGTATATCAGGATCCAATATGTGGGGTTTTGATTCCGGTTGGAATGAAGACATATTAGTAGGAGGCCGCTACCACAATGGCAACATGGGCTTCCACCAATCTTTTCCGGCGGCCACAGTTTACAGATTAGGCGGTGCAGAATCAGCCACCGGCTATGTAAGCCCTGGTCCACAAAGAAGGGTTTACCACTCCGACATTGGTGGCAAAATAATCAAACCGGGTTTTGGCAATGGTGTCACCAATTTTGGTGTCAGTGCATGGCCCAATGAGTCGTACGCTTATTATGCCAACAGTGAAATGGTCTTCCATCCACACTACTACAATACCATTTATCTGGGAAATCAAAACAACCTGCTGGTGAGTCGCGATGCCGGAGCTAACTTCGATATCCTTTATACGTTTCCCGGAACGGTAGACAACGAAGTCTATGATATTGAGATTTCAAGGAGCAATCCACAAATAATGTATTGCTCTCAATGGGATGGTACAGATGATTCGATTTGGAAAACTACCAATGGTGGTACTAGCTGGACCAAACTCACAGCCTTGCCTTTGCCCAACAACAATGACAGGGTAAAAATGGCATTGAGCAGCACAGACCCCAACGTATTGTGGGTGAGTGTAACCTATGGCAGTAACGGCAAAAAAGTATACAAAACCATTGACGGCGGTCTCACATGGATCAACCTCACTACGGCGCTGCTCAACAACATTACCATCGCCAATATCATGGCTCAATATGGCACCGATGGAGGCGTCTATATTGGAACGGACGCAGGCGTTTTTTATCGCAACAATAGCCATGCCGACTGGCAACCCTATAGTACCAACCTCCCGATCAGTGCAGAAACAAATCGCCTTAAACCATTTTACAGAGATGGCAAAATCAGAAACGGCTGCTGGGGCTTTGGTGTGTGGGAGTCACCACTTTTTGAGCCCTCTTCAGTAGAAGCACTACCTATGACTGCTGCAGCCGAACATCCTTGTCAAAGGGATACCGTATTTTTTGATGATTACTCAGTGGTCAACCATACCGGAGCCAGCTGGACATGGACATTTCCGGGTGCGAGTTATGTAAGTTCCACTACTGTAAGAAATCCAAAAGTGCTTTATCCGGCACCCGGCTCTTACGATGTTACCCTCATGGTGAACAATGGAGCATCCAGTAGCAGTCGTACCATCACAGGCATGGTCCAGGTTACGAATGGGTGCAGCCTTGATACCATACCCGGCAAAGCAGTTTATTGCTCTGGTAGTGATAAACATGTCATCAATTCCAATATGGTTTTACCTCAAACCGATTCACTCACCATTACAGCATGGGTCAAACCCGATGGCATTCAGCCCGACTATGCTGCCATCTGGATGAATGAAACCGGAGATGCCGGTGGTTTCAACTTTAAAAATGGAAATAACAGTCTTGCCTATCACTGGCCCGGTGGTCAGTGGTGGTGGAACAGCGGCTTGATAGTAACTCCCGGTCAATGGAATTTTGTAGCCATGGTAGTGAAACCTACCGGTATTACCCTTTACTGCAATGAAAGCAGTGCTACCCAAAACATTACACTTTCACCTTTGGACATCAATGGTTTTAGAATAGGCAACTACAAGGGATGGACATCCAGGAATACGGTGGCTTGGATAGATGAAGTAGCAGTTTACAATCGGGTGCTGACCACCAATGAAATCAGAGACTTAAGGCATTTGATCAAACAACCACAGAGCGATGCTTCACTGATTGCCTACTATCAGTTTAATGAATCGGACTATACCATCTTTGATAAATCAAAATCATACCATTGCAGCATTTACAATGGAGCAGCTCGCGTTAAGTCGCGTATTCCCGTGGGTAAAGGGGTGTCCCAAAGACTTACATTGTCCAGTGGGGGTATAAAAAATTTCAGTACACCGGGTGTAAAAATTTCATTCCCGGCATCAGGCACCTGGCCCAATGGAGATGTGGTGATCACCAGGATCAATCAATTGCCCGATACCATGAGTCAGGTAGGTGCATTGCCGCTTTGTTATTGGGTGGCCAACAATTATGGATCCAATGCCACGTTTACGATGCCAGACTCTATCCGTTTTTCCCGGCCTGGCAACACCAATGCAGGTTGTGCTCCTGAAGCATTTTTGTTGCGCAAGCGGCCTTCTTATGGCGAAGGTATGTCGTGGGTGGATGCTGATCAGGCCGATCTGCTTTTTAAACCCGATGTGGTTTACAATACAGGCAATGGCATCAGCGATTTTGGGCAATGGGCCATTAGTAGAAATAACCTTGGCAATAAAAACACAGAGTACTGCAATGGAGAAGACGACGACTGTGATGGCCAGGTTGATGAAGATGCCACCTTGCTGGTGACCAATGCAGCCAACGCAGGTGTTGGTTCTTTGAGGCACCAGCTAACCTGTCTCCAAAACGGCGATACTATCTTTTTTAACCCCATGCTGGATACCATCCTTTTGACCGAACCATTGGTGCTGGATAAACAAATGTGGTGGTGGGGCAATGGTGCTGCCAATACGAAAATAAAAATGGATATGTCATTGCCTGTGTTTGCAACGGCACAACAAGGATTGTGGATTACCAATACCGGTAATGTCACCTTCAAAGATTTGAGCCTGATTCAAAAG
>CALMWS010000121.1 GCA_937870795.1 uncultured Bacteroidota bacterium
GCGGTAAGCTTAAAGGACGGTGACAGGCTGTTTGAGATTTCCAAAAACGTGGAGATTTTTGTCAACGTTTTTAAAGAACTCAACAAAAATTATGTCGATGAAATTGACCCTGCAGAGCTTATGCGCATTGGCATCGATGCCATGGTGTCATCTCTCGATCCATTTACCAACTATATTTCAGAATCTCAGGTAGAGCGCTACAGGATTTCAGATGATGAGCGCTTCCAGGGCATTGGTGCCAGCATCGTGGTAGCAGAAGAAAAGATTATGATCACCGATCTGATGGAAGGCGGGGCAGCTGTCTCTGCAGGCCTGAATGCAGGTGATGAAATCACAACCATCAACGGAGAAGTGCTCAAGGGCAAGCCCGCCGAAGAAATCCAGACCATGCTCAGGGGCATTGCCGGCACACCTGTAAAATTGGAGATCAAACGGCACGGCAGTGGAAAGTCAGAAGTAATCAATGTAGAGCGCGGTGAAGTCAATATTCCCAATGTACCTTATGCCGGCGTAGTATCCAATGGCATTGCCTACATCCACCTTACTGTCTTTACAGACAATGCGGGTGCCAATATTCAAAAAGAATTAAAAAGGTTGAAGCGCGAAGCCGGTGACACCAATGCCATCAAAGGCCTGGTGCTGGACCTGAGATACAATGGTGGGGGCTTACTTCGTGAGGCTGTCAACATTTGTAATCTTTTCATTCCCAAAAGTGCAGAGGTGGTCTTTACCAGAGGAAAGGTAAAAGACAAAGACCAGAGCTTCAAGACCCAGGCCATACCTTATGATCTCGACATTCCCATTGCCGTACTCATCAATAAAAAGTCTGCTTCTGCCAGTGAAATAGTGTCAGGCGTAATTCAGGACAGAGACCGTGGCGTAATCATTGGTCAGAGATCTTATGGCAAAGGCCTGGTGCAAAACACCTTTGAGTTGGGCTACAACAACAGAGTGAAAATTACTACTTCCAAATACTACATTCCTTCGGGCCGGTGCATACAAGGGGTGGAATACAAAAATGGCGAACCGGTTGATATACTCGACAACAAACGTTCCAAATTTAAAACCCTCAATGGTCGCACCGTACTTGATGGGGGAGGCATTACACCGGATGTGAAATTGCCTGCGCACGAACCTGCCGAAGTAACCCAGGCCTTGCTGGATCAGAAAATGATATTCCTGTATACCAATGACTACGTGCTCAAACACGACTCTATCAGAAATATCGACGATTTTGCCTTTACTGCCTATGATGATTTTGTTAGCTTTCTTAAGAAAAAGAATTTTAGCTACAACAAACAGGCGGAGCAGGAAATCAAGGCCCTTCAGCAAAAATGCAACGAAAACGCAGAACTCAAATCGCTGATTGGTGCCGATCTCAAAGCCATGAAAGACAAGCTTGAGGCCGATAAAGCCAAAGACCTTGCCAAGTACAAAGATGAAATAGTAGTAGAGTTGGAGAAAGAAATTATTTCCCGCTACTTCTATCAAAAGGGTAAAACCAAGATAGGACTCAAACGCGACAAAGAAGTAGATGAGGCCATTGCCATATTAAAAGACCAGGCAAAGTACAACAGCCTGTTGGGTAAAAAATAATGCGGCGTTTCATTCTTGCTTTGCTCTTGTCGCCCATCAGCTTTCTGTATGGCCTGGGTGTTTCTTTTCGCAATATGTTGTACGATGCAGAGGTCATAAAAGCCTCCAGATTCAGCCTGCCTCTGATTGGGGTTGGCAATCTTTCCATTGGTGGCGCGGGCAAGACACCGCACATCGAATATTTGATTCGGCTGCTGGCTCCCTATCTCAATGTGGCTACACTCAGCAGGGGTTACAATCGCTCGACAACCGGTTTCAGATTTGTGACCGCCGGAGATACAGCCCTGATATCAGGTGATGAGCCGTTGATGTATGCACGCAAATTTCCCGGACTTACTGTGGCGGTATGTGAAAACAGAGCCCTCGGCATCCCTCAGATGTTGCAACGTTATCCGGGCATTCAAACCATCTTGTTGGATGATGCTTTTCAGCACCGCTCGGTAAAGCCCTTTATACAGATATTACTTACTCCTTTTGATCATCCATTTACGAGAGATTACCTATTGCCGGGGGGCAGGTTGCGCGAATGGAGGTCTGCCTATTCGAGGGCCAATGTCATCATTGTTACCAAGTGTCCCGATGCACTTAGCCAGGAACAACGCGATGCATTGATAACTGAAATAGCACCCAAAGACCACCAAAAAATCTTCTTTACCCGCTATCGTTATGGCCGTATCTATCAGTTTTATGATGGCCGGTATACCATGGAAATCAATCAGGATCACGATGTGCTGCTCATCTCTGCTATTGCCAATACGGCTTACCTCAACGAGTACCTCAAAAAAACGGCCCTTAGTTATAGCAGCATTGAATTTGAAGACCACCATTATTTTACAGAAAAAGATGCGGACGACATCATTCGTACCTTTTTCAAGAGGGAGAGTAAGCTGCGTTATGTGCTTACTACTGAAAAAGATGCCGTTCGCCTGCTTCCTTTTCGACAGAAACTGTTGGATGCCAAGGTACCGGTATTTGTGTTGCCCGTAGAAGTAGAGTTCCTGCTGGGTGAAGGAGAAGCTTTTAACAACTATATCAAACAAAGCCTGCTGGATTTCACTTCCTGATCATTTTGGCGAAGGAATGCCTAATCTGGTCGATTTTAACACCGGGTCGGATGCAATAAAGGCTGGGAAGCTTATTTTTGTATCAACAATCAAAACCATGTTGAAACCACTATCCGGGAACTTAGGCTTGATGACCCTATTTGTGGTCTTCCTTGCTTTACTTTCCTGCTCAGAAAGCCAGCCACCTTTTGCCTCGCCCATACCTGAAAGCCAGGGTGAGAGCAAGGTAACCAACATAGGTCGCTCTTCCTGGCAGAAACCCCACCTGGTGATTCAAAAATTGGGCGATGTTTCTCAAAAAACCATCGTTGACATCGGTGCAGGCACAGGATATTTTACTTTCAGGATGGCGTTTAAAGCCAAAAAAATCATCGCTACCGATATTGACACCAACATGATTGCCATCATCAATGAATTTGCTGTAAACCTGCCGCAGGAAATTCAAACCAAAATTGAAACAAGGCTTGTTAAGCCCAATGATCCCATGATCCGAAAGGGTGAATGCGACATAGCAGTATTGATCAACACGTTGGCCTATATTGACCACCAACAAGCCTATCTCACCAAATTGCACAACGCCATGCTGCCTGGTGATACTTTGATGGTAGTGGATTTTAAATCGTCCAGCATTTCAGGCATCGCCCAGCATTACAAAATAATCGAAGCCGGGAAAGTATTGGAAATTCTCAAAGCGGCTGGTTTCACCGATGCCGAAGTGGACACACAAACACTTGAATATCAGTACATAATTACCGCCAGGGCGTAAAGCGTAACCCAGGTTACCCACAATCTTCTCAAGATTTGCGATCTTTGCAAAAATAGTGGTATGAACATTTTATCCAGCATTTTCAAATACAGATGCCCAAGGTGTAGGGAAGGTAAGTTATACGTTGAACCTTTTGAGATATCCAATCCCCTCAACATGGTGGATCATTGTGAAGTATGCGGACAAAAGACCATGCCGGAACCCGGCTTTTATTATGGTGCCATGTTTTTATCCTACATTGCCACCGGCTTTCTTTACCTGTTTATCATTGGTTTCTGCCTTATAGTGCTGAAGTGGACCGTCAACCAATCATTTTTGTTGTTGATAGCTTTCGTTGCGCTCACCTATTTTAAAACCGCAAGGCTTTCAAGGTCGCTGTGGATCCATGTAATTGTTAAGTACGATAAAGAGGCCAAAAATCACCCGTTACATAAGTAAGCGGCTCCTCCATTCGGGTTTTATGGTCTCACACAATTCGGTGTCTACCCTCGTTTTTTTTCTCCAAATCGCAATTTGATCGTAAACAGCATCCGCAATGAACAGGGGGACAAAACGAAAGTAATAAAGAAATCGCCATGGCCATTTCAACCGCGTACACAGTCTAAATACAGCGGTACTTTTGGTAAAAACCCGATTTCCTTCCAGGTAAACGATTGAGTCAGGCAGATTGGCAGGCAAATGGGCAGCCCAGGAAGAAGCCAATGAAGCAAAATACACGGGCTTTTCTGCCTGAGCTGTGGGTCGCTCGTGGGTAAGCAACCATTTTACTGAGCCCTGACACAAACCACAGCTGCCATCAAAAAAGACTATATTTTCCTTGTCTAACACGATAAAGTATGAACCAATGAGATCGTACAATGTTCAAGCTGCTTTTTGGCAAGCCATTATAAGACAATTTCAGACAAAAATGTCCTCTTAAGCACTGATTATCAAAACGTTTATATCAAAACTTGCTAAAATCAAAAACTTATGCATTACGAAAAAATAAATTTACAAATCTTTTAGCTTGTTAAGATTTAGTCTAAACAAAAACTTACAAGTAGCGTTATATTTGCATAAAAATTCCCTTAATGGAGACCAAAAGGCTGATATATTTAGACAACAACGCCACCACCCCCGTAGATCCCAGGGTGGTAGACGCCATGTTGCCCTACTTTTATGAAAAACCCGGAAACGCGGCCAGCAGGAGCCATCCGTTTGGCTGGATTGCTGAAGAAGCTGTAGATTATGCCAGAGAACAGGTAGCTTCCCTTATCAGTGCCGATCCCAAAGAAATCATTTTTACCTCCGGTGCCACAGAGTCAGACAACCTGGGCATCAAAGGTGTGTTTGAGATGTATGCTTCCAAAGGCAACCACATCATTACCACAAGAACGGAGCACAAAGCCGTACTGGATACCTGCCAAAAAATAGAAAAATCGGGAGGCCAGGTTACCTACCTTGAAGTAGGTCCCGATGGTCTGATCGATCTTGAAGCACTTAAGGCCGCCATTACAGACAAAACCATTTTGGTGTGCATTATGTGGGCCAACAACGAAACAGGGGTAATCCAGCCCATGAAAGAAATTGGCGCCATCTGTGCAGAAAAAGGTGTTTTATTTATGAGCGATGCCACACAGGCGGTGGGAAAAATTCCTGTCAATCCAAGAGAAACCGGCGTGCACATCATGGCCTTCACTTCACATAAAATGTACGGCCCGAAAGGTGTTGGCGCCCTTTACGTTAGTCGCAAAAACCCAAGGGTAAAAGTCACCGCCCAAATGGATGGTGGCGGACACGAGAGGGGCATGCGTTCCGGTACCCTCAATGTGCCTGGCATCGTAGGCTTTGGTAAGGCGGCTGAAATTGCCAGAAAAGAAATGGCAGCCGATGCAGAGAGATTGTCTGCATTGCGAGACAAGCTGGAAAAGGGTCTATGCCAATTGGAAGAAACGTATGTCAATGGCAACAAGGGCCATCGTATGCCCCATGTGACCAATATTTCATTCAAGCATGTGGAAGGAGAGGGGCTGATGATGACCTTCAACCAAAACATAGCGGTTTCATCCGGTTCTGCCTGTACTTCGGCATCATTGGAGCCATCTTATGTCCTGGTAGCTATGGGTCTGGGTGATGACCTTGCACATTCTTCTATCCGTTTTTCATTGGGAAGATTTACAACTGAAGAAGATGTAGATTTTGCCATCGAAGCGGTTACCAAAGGTGTCAACCACATGAGAGACCTGAGTCCAATCTGGGAAATGTACAAAGAAGGAATCGATCTCAATTCGGTAGTTTGGTCTGCCCATTGATATCATCATTTGACAAAAAATAGTTAACAAAACAAATAAAAGAAAATGGCTTATTCAGAAAAAGTCCTCGATCATTTCCAGCACCCAAAAAACGTGGGTACACTGGATAAGAGTAAAAAAAATGTAGGAACCGGACTGGTAGGTGCCCCGGAGTGTGGCGACGTAATGCGCCTTCAAATTGAGGTAGACGAAATTACCGGTATGATCACCGATGCCAAATTTAAGACCTTTGGTTGTGGCTCAGCCATTGCCTCTTCATCTCTGGCAACAGAATGGCTCAAGGGTAAATCCATCGATGAAGCGCTGGCCATTGACAACATGGACATCGTTGAAGAATTGGCCTTGCCACCGGTAAAAATCCATTGTTCTGTTTTGGCTGAAGATGCCATCAAATCTGCCATTGCAGACTACAGAAAGAAAAATGGCTTGCAAGAGGAGGTAGAAGAAGTACTTACAAACAAAGCCTAATCATAAGATGGTATTTGTAGCCGACAGTGCAAAAGAAAAAATTAACGAACTCATCACAAAACAGGGACTGGGGGGAGACTACTTTATCAGAGTTTCTGTAACCAGTGGAGGATGTAGTGGTCTTACTTACAACCTTGATTTTGATAATGAGTCGAAACCCAATGATCAGGTTTTTGAAGACAACGGCATCAAAGTGGTTACAGATTTGAGGAGTTTCCTCTATTTGTGCAATACCACGCTGGAATTTTCCGGTGGCCTCAACGGCAAGGGCTTTTATTTCAACAACCCCAATGCCAGCAGGACATGCGGTTGTGGAGAAAGTTTTGCTGTGTAACAGGTGCGGTAATACATATCATTTTAGAAATTTTGACAAAAGGAAAAGGCCTGGTCGTTACCGGGCCTTTTCGCATTATATAAACGTGTCTTGAGTATCGTTTCAGTTATTTGGCTTTGCGTATGTAGAAGAAATTGCGTCCCTGCTCCACAAGGGTAGCTTGATCTGTATGTACACTTCTGTTGGCTTGTGGATCCGGGTCAATTTTTCCACCGGTCACTGTAAAGGGATAGCTGGTGGTGGACTCTTTTCCATCCTGTTTGATGATGATATCCATTACATAACTTCCATCTTTGAGATCCGATTTTTTGAAAGGTCTTTCTTCTCCGGCACTTGCGCCCTGGGCCGTGATAGGATAGTCCTGCAGTGAAGATTCGAAACGGTTGTAAGAACCATTTTCAACCATGCCCTGTTTCCATTGAAAGGCACTGTTGCTTTGGCTGAGATCTGCTGCCGCCACTACTTTGCCATTGCGCTTGAGTTTGTACATGTATTCAAAGGGAAATGTTTTGTCGTACCTGGCCTGGTTTTCAATTTGAGCCGTTTCATAGGTGTGGTAAAAGCTGAACAGAAAATGACCATCGGGACCAAACTCTACCCTTGACCATTCCTGCCAGGGTCCTCGCAAAAAATACAGAAAAGGCGCCGGAGCGTAGGGATCAGCATTGGCAACCTTGATAACAGAAAATGGAAAGGTATAAAAAGGAACACCGCCAATCTTAAAGCGGCATTCATAGGAACCTTCCGTCAATTTTGCAGACCAATCATAGCCAGGCTTGTTTTCTACCAATTCCATGGTGTGAAAGGGTACAATGTCATCGTCAGCCTGGTACAGCAATTTTGCCTTTGTTACATTGTTTTTTACATCAAAAACTTCCATTTCCAATGCAACAAAAGGTTTGCTGTAGGTCCTGTAGCCTGCATCTCTCCCGTCTTTGGTTTTGGCAGGTAAAAAGGAAACATGAAGGTTGTTGTATTTAAATTCTCCGTTTACATTGTTGAAATAAAGGCAATTGTCGCTCAAAAGAGAGTACCATGCAACGGCCGGCTTAAAAGGCTGGCTTGAAAAATCGATTTCCACCATTTCAATGCCCGTTGAGCGCTGACCAGTGGATGATTTGGTTTTTGACATCGGCGCCTTGTCCTGTGCTTCATTGGTTTCAGGGGGTGCGTCGGCCCGTGGCGGTTTTTGCTCTGATTTTTCCTGTTCTTTGGTCGTTTCTGTCTTTTCTTTGACCTTGTTTTTGAGATTTCCAAATTGAGCAGAACCCTTAGTGGCAATCAGCAGCAGCAACATGGCAAAGACGGAGGTGGATAAGAAACGATTCATATTTTTTTTTGCAAAGCTATGGTCACAGCCAAAGCAAAAGGCCACCCAATCGGGGTAGTTTATGCGCCAAACTCTATGAAAAAGTCGACCAAAAAAGGCATTTCCGGCTTCGTAAAATGCCCGGCTTGAAACTTATTTTGGTATAACATACGTTATGCAATAAAAACAAAACATGAAAAACCTTCTGACAGCCTTCCTTTTGTTAAGCTTGCTATCGTGCGGGCCCAGTTTTCAGAAAAAGAGCTTTCTGCAAGAATATGCTCAATTTGTGGAAGACGTAAGCACAAACGGTGGTGGTTTTGACGAAAAAAAGTGGACTGAAATTGAAGCCAAATTTACCACCCTTACGGAAGTAGACTATCCCAAAATAAAGGAAGCATTTTCCGCAGAAGAAGTAAAAACCTACAATGAGCTGACAGGCCGTTACTACGGTGCACTTACACGCCACCAGGCATCAAAAATCAAAAAGGAATTAGAGGGTCTGCTGGATCAGACCCAGGGTGTGCTGGATGAACTCAGGAAATAATAATTAACAGTAAGTATCCAACGCATCGATGAGGTTATCAGCCACCATTTGTGCTGAATTGCTCTCGATGTGCCTCCTTTCGATCATGTGAACCAGCTTGCCATCTTTGAAGAGGGCGATACATGGAGAGGAGGGAGGGTAAGGCAGCAGGTACTCTCTTGCCTTTGCCACTGCTTCTGTATCCACACCTGCAAAAACGGTGACCATTTTATCGGGTCTTTTGCCATGGGTTACTGCAAACTTGGCGGCAGGACGTGCATTTCCGGCGGCACAGCCACACACAGAGTTGACAACCATAAGGACCGTACCTTCTGTCTTGTCTAAAACATCGGTCACTTCAGTTGGCGTAGTGAGTCCCTCAAAACCGAAGTCCGTAAGGTCTTTTGCGATGGGGGTGGTCAGTTCTACTGGATACATATTTCTTGTTTTAATTGATTTTCACAGCAAAATTAAACATCTTTATTGCGAAAAAAGATTTCCTAAACATCATTTTTTTATCAAAATTATACGAGATGTACATAGCCCCTCTCAACCTCCAAACCCAAAGCCACATCATCCGGTCATACATAGAGCAGCACGGCTTTGCAACCCTGGTAAGTGCTATGGGTGATCAGCTGCATGCTACCCACACGCCGTTGCAGCTCGTTAGCTCAGAGGGACAGGAATGGTTGCATGGCCACATTGCCAAAGCCAATCCACAGGTAGACCATATCCGGCAGCAGGCACGCGCTACGGCTATTTTTATGGATGCCCACACTTACATTTCATCATCGTGGTACGATCATGTCAATGTACCAACATGGAACTACATGGCTGTACACGTCCATGGGGTGTTGCAAGCCCTTGATGAAGAACAAACCCGCTCTTCGCTGGACCAACTCGTGGCCCAATACGAAGATCAGGATCAAAAACATTTCCACATTTCCCAAATGACCGAACAGGATATAAAAGCACACCTCAGAGGGTTGCAGGGTTTCCGATTGACCATTGAAAAAATTGAGGCATCATGGAAGCTAAGCCAAAACAGGGATGACGCCAACCACGCAGCCATCATCAGTAAGCTTCGGGAACGTGGTGATGCGCTGTCTCTGGCCATTGCAGAAGAAATGGCAAAAATGAGGCCTCAAAATGCAAAATAGCGGCTTTGCAATGTGCAAAATGGGGTAAAAAATTCGTTGACACTAAATTAAGGAGCTTATACCCTTATTTTTGCAATCATTTGACGCCGATCGGCTCAATTTTTGCAGTAATCAGTAAAACCAATGTATGAGTTTAGCAGAATATAAACCCTCCAGGGCCCAGGAAAGCAGAGCCGCCATCCAGCGACTGTACATTTCCATGCGACACCTTTTCATCAGGGGCAGCTACAAACCCCTTGGAGTCTCGGGAGAAGCCATGATCCAGGCCATGCTCACCCTCAAGCCGGAAATTTATGGTTCTATTGCCGACCCCGAAAAAGTAGAACTCAATGGTCTGCTCTACATCTTCGAGCGACTGCCCAGGGGCATTGAAACCAGCAGATACATTCGCCTTATCTCCCGCGAAGGATTTGAAGACTCTAAATTTGATGCCATTGTACCTCCCAAACGACGAAGAAACTGCTACCGCATCGACGATGAACAGATGTACATTGAGATGACAAGGGGCGCCAGCGATATCTACGACATCCTCACCCACATCACCTTCCTTTACATCGAAGCAGAAAAGATCAGAAGAAACAGCCTCGATGCAAGAAACCGTAAAAAACGCTCCTGGCACATGCTCGAAGAATACGTCCATCAAATCAACCAGGGAGAAGAAATCAACACCGATGTGGGCTTTACCTACCTCAGTTCCATTCTCGGCCGCACCTATAGCGAAACCGTAGAGGCATGTGAAAAATTTGCAGCTTCCAAAGATGTCAACAGCCTCTTTGAAATCGTCTACTGGCTAGGCAGGAGAAGCATGGAAGAAGCATTGGAACAAAACGACAGAGAAATCAGTTTTTCATCGTCTCTCAGAGAAGTGCTGGGCCACCATGTCTTTGGCGATAAATGGGCATCGGCCATTAAAAAAATATTGATCGACAACAAGTGGCTCAAGCGGCCCATCCACATCATCAGTGCCAACCTGCACAGCGTCATGAATTGTCTCTATGCTTCACAGGTGCTGTCCAAAAAACTAAAAACCCAAAACCTCATGTCGCTGGCAGAAAGCATCAGTCAGGATAAAAAGGGGGAGTACAAAAAACTGGTGGAAGATTATGCGCTGAAACACGGCATGATAGCCCTCGACGATACCAGCGGTACCAATATTGGCGTGCAAATTTTTGACCTCGAAAAAATGGATGTGCAACTGCTGCCCGAAGAAATCAGGCCCCAACGCACGTATAAGACCACGCCCCTCATCATAGTAATGGATTACGCCTTTGGTGAGCAGGCATATGAGACGCTTGATGAATTGCTCAAGCCCGTAGAAATGGATGGCCAAAGACACAGACTCAACATACAGTCTGTCAACATCATGGGCAAGGCCGGCATCCTTGAAGGACAAAAAGGAGACATCATGATCCCAACGGCCCACATCCTTGAAGGATTTGCAGACAATTATCCTTTTGACAACGAAATCAAAGCCGCCGACTTTGAAGACAGTGGCCTCGGAGTATACGAAGGTCCAATGGTAACCGTGCTGGGCACTTCTCTGCAAAACAAAGATATACTCACTTACTTTCTGAAATCCTCGTGGGGAGTAGTAGGTTTGGAGATGGAAGGCGCCCATTACCAAAAGGCCATCCAGGCTCATGCTAAAATTCGCAACAACATCCAGAAAAATGTGAAACTGCGTTATGCCTACTATGCTTCAGACAATCCACTCGAAACCGGCAGCACCCTTGCCAGCGGCAGCCTGGGTGTGGAGGGGGTGAAACCAACTTACCTCATTACCAAACAGATTTTAAAAGGTGTACTGGCTTGAAAATTATAATTGCCTTTTGTTGCTTGCTGATGGCTATGCCCCAACTGAAAACGCAGACGTATTTCAGGGCCAACGACCTTGATAAAAAGTTGGCGCAGGAGTACAAGGAGGCTCAAAAACTCATCCGGCAGTACAAGTACAGCGATGCCGAAAAGAAGTTGGACAAGATACTGAAAAAACATCCCGACTTTTACGAGGCGACTTTACGCAAGGCAGTTATGTATTACGACATGGGTCTGCCGGCCAAAGCCATGCCCCTCTTTGATGCCGTGATCCAGGCGGCTCCAGACTATGACCCCGAAATGTACTATGCCGCAGCCATCAATGCACTAGCAATGAAGGATGATGCAAGTGCTGTGCAGCATTATACTACTTACCTTGAAAAAGGAAGTGCCGATGAAAAAAGAAAGGAGCGCATCACCAGGGAATTGAAGACCCTCAGGTTCAGGATCAACGCCAAAAAAAACGCCCAGAGCATAACCCTTACTCCACTGGAAGGCCACATCAATACCACCGATTCTGAATACCTTCCCTCGCCTTCACTCGATGGCAAATCTATGGTGTTTACACGCCGGTTGCGGGGACAGGAGGATTTATATGTTTCGCATCGAAACGATGGTGGCCAGTGGTCTGTAGCCACTCCGCTTGAATCCATCAATACACCCGACAATGAAGCGGCCCACAGCATCAGTGAAGACGGCAATACAATCGTGTTTACCATGTGCAACAACAAGACTACCGGCTTTGGCAGCTGTGATCTGTACTACACGCATTTTGATGGAGAAAAATATACGTTGCCTGTCAATATGGGTCCGCGCATCAATACCCCCGCCTGGGAGTCGCAGCCCTGCCTTTTTGCCAATGGAAAAAAATTGTTGTTTTCATCCAATCGAAAAGGAAGTTACGGTGGCAGTGACCTCTGGATGGTGCAAAAGACAAGCGAAGGCAAGTGGGGTGCTGTGGCCAACCTGGGCCCTGTAATCAACACCCCGGGTCAGGAAGAGTCTCCCTTTTTACACAGCGATGGCAAAACCCTTTATTTCAGATCCAATGGACATACCGGTATGGGAGGCTTTGATCTCTTTATGTCGAAATGGGACGATCAAAAAAAAGAATGGTCTGAACCTGTGAATCTTGGTTATCCTATCAACAGTGAAGGGGATGAGGGCAGCCTGGCCGTTGATCATTTGGGTAAAATAGCCTATTATGCCAGTGATGTAGCCACCATGGGCAATGCAGAGCGCAATCTAGACCTGGTACAGTTTGAATTGCCCCCTGTATTCAGACCCGAGCCCGTCTCATTTCTTGAAATTTCTGTGGTCGATGAGGTCACCGGCCGTCCGCTGGAAGCACAGCTTACCATGATCGACGTTGACAAAGGAGACACCCTGGTTTTTGCAACAGCAGAGCGGGGCAAGCTGCTTTCGGCTTTGCCTGTTAGTAAAAGGTTACTGCTGAATGTAAGTCTGCCAGGGTATCTAATGCACAGCGAACACTTTGATACCGGAGAAAATTTTCTGGTAGAACAGGCACAGTACAAAGAAATAAAAATGCGCAAGCCAGCGCCAAAAGACACACGGCCCATTGTACTGAAAAACATCTTTTTTGAAAGCGCTTCTGCCAACTTACTACCTGCATCCCAGGCTGAAATACAGGCACTGGCTGCCATGCTCAAAGAACAAACCGAACTCCACATCCGCATCACCGGTCATACAGACAATGTAGGGGATGATGAAGCCAACTTAATCCTTAGCACCGAAAGGGCCAAAGCCGTTTATACCGAACTTCTCAAGCTGGGTATTGAAGCCAGCCGCTTATCGTACGAAGGCAAGGGAGAAAAAGAAGCCATTGCCTCCAACGATAGCCCGGAAGGCAGGGCCGCCAATCGAAGAACAGAATTTTATGTCATCAACCCTCCAAGCAAATAACCACATGGAAGCTTATGTAAACACACATACCGTAAACGGACTTACCACTATCGAATTTTACCATCCGGCGCAAAACTCCATGCCGGGACAGCAGCTGGCCAGACTCCGGGAAGCCATTTTGGAAGCGGGAAAAAATGAGGACACCCTTGTCATTCTCCTCAAAAGTGCCGGTGATAGAAGTTTTTGTGCAGGTGCCAGCTTTACCGAACTGGCTGCCATCCGCGATCTTGAAAGCAGCAAAACTTTTTTCATGGGCTTTGCCAGTGTAATCAATGCCATCAGGGTTTGCGGCAAGCTGGTCATCGGCAGGATCCATGGCAAGGCGGTAGGCGGAGGGGTTGGCCTGGCATCGGCGTGTGACTATACCTTTGCCACCCAACATGCAGCTGTTAGACTAAGCGAATTGGCGGTGGGCATTGGCCCCTTTGTCATTGGCCCCGCCGTAGAACGTAAGGTAGGCAATGCTGCTTTTTGTCAGATGGCCATTACACCGGAGGTTTGGCAAAGTGCAGCATGGGCCCTACAAAAAGGACTCTATCAGGAAGTATTTGAAACCAGCGAAGCAATGGATGCGGCCATCTCTGCCATGGCCGATAAACTTTTGAGCTACCATCCGGCCGCGCTCCACGATTTGAAGACCGTGTTTTGGCAAGGAACCCAAAACTGGGATCAGTTGCT
>CALMWS010000122.1 GCA_937870795.1 uncultured Bacteroidota bacterium
CGTAATTTGAAATTCGTAATTCGTAATTAAAAAAAAACAAACTATTTCACCCTCAACACCAACTCACCTCCAGACTTCTTCTCCACAACATACTCTCGGGTTGACAGACCATGATAATTGTCCACAGTGAGTTCAATGACATCCGCAGAAAGCCATCGGTAGCTGCCATTGAAGTTTTCAGTTAGGCAGTCGGCGCCAATGCATATACCGCTTTCACTGCGATCGATGTAAGTGCCATTGTCGAAAAAAATGAGGCCGTAATCAAAGTTTCCAAACCGGGAGGTTGGTACGTAGTTGGCCTGGATTTGGTTCCTGGAGGTTTGAAGCCATTGACCAGTGATATCCACACCACCTTCAATGGATTCTTGTTTTTGACAGCCCAATGACAGCAATAGTATGAAAAATAAAAACAAACGCATTTTACAAAGATAGGGTGGAATTCTGCTTTATTGCTCAAAAACCGGGACCAATTGTCGCCTTACGGTCAATGCTTTTCCTGGTACAACACCATTTTGGCCTGTTCCCAAAAGAAGAGGGCTGCGATACCTCCTGATAGCAGGATCAACCACCACCAAAGCATCATACACCAGCAAAGTCCAAAAAAGAGGATTACTGAAGTAACAAGAATGTATACAACCGAAAATCCGGCAGATGCTGAGGCTTGTAAAGAAGCTACAAACTCGCGCTGTTTTACCTTTGATTTTGCCAGTCCGAAGCCGGCTGCAACCGGGATCAGCCAGGCCAGCATGCCCACCAATGCGAAAGGCAAGGTTAGCCAAAACCACTTGTGGCTCCTGAAAGCCAGCACAGAAGACACCCTGAGTGCATCGGGCACACTTACATTTTTGGGCTGTGTGCTATTGAGTTTTTTCTCAACCTCCTTTAAATAGCCAAAAAGAGCTCCCCCTTTAACAATCCTGGGCAGGAAACTGGATTTACCGGGCTTGTTGTACATCATCCAGGCTTGTTTCAATGAAGCTTCCTCTTCCCTATCTTCCAGGTGGATCATATTTTCTTTTACTTTGTCATAAGCATACTGACTGAGTTCTTCCATTTTTTCTTTGGCGTCGCGGGCGTTGGAGGTATAAAAGGTTTTTACTGAAAAAGCCTTGCCCACACTCAACACGGCTTCGTTGCCCGGTAAGGTACTGGCACTAAAGGTAACCCCTACAGGTAAGATGTGCAGATCAAGGTCGGGACTACCATCCAGGGTCTGAAACGCCATCCTGGCCATGCCCTTTTGAAAGGGCCTGAGGTATTGGTCGGCATTGGTACTACCTTCCGCAAAAATGATAATGGCCTTGTTTTGGCGCAATACTTCGA
This sequence comes from uncultured Bacteroidota bacterium, assembly GCA_937870795.1. Taxonomy (GTDB): domain Bacteria; phylum Bacteroidota; class Bacteroidia; order Chitinophagales; family Saprospiraceae; genus JADKBO01. The sequence goes on from CALMWS010000122.1 coordinate 1,324, forward strand.
TGGTTTTGGCAATGGTTTTTTGATTGTTTCTCAAACCCGCAAAGCCATCACGGAATCGATAAATGGGTACCTGGTTGGTCCCAATCAACAAGTGTTTTAACCACGATTTTTCAAATAAATCACCCCTAACCAAAAAATGTAGGTCGATGGGAAAGGTACAGGCCATGATGATGGGTTCCAAAAAACCCGAAGGGTGGTTGGAAACAATAAGTAAGGGCTTGTCTTTGGGAATGGTGTCGAGCCCATAAACATGAATCTTGCGGTAATACACCCGTATTATGAGGTTGGCGAAATAATATATTATTCGGTACACCATGAATTTATATTCAAAAAGCAAATTAAATTTGCCAAAAAGTAGTCAACATAACAAAATATTATTTGCCACCTACCTTTCAACCATTGGACAAAAGTAAAAAATTAATCGTTATCCTCGGTCCTACCGCTTCCGGAAAAACTGCTTTGGCGGTCAGATTGGCGCAACAATACAATGCTGAGGTTTTTTCGGCAGATAGCAGGCAAATCTACAGGGAACTCAACATTGGGGTAGCACGTCCCAGTGAAGCAGAAATGCAAGGCATAACGCATCATTTTATCAATTGTGTTTCCATCACAGAGGATTACCACGTAGGCAGGTATGAGCAAGAGGTATTGAATGCATTACAAAGTTATTTTGACTACCACGATACCGCCATCCTCGCAGGTGGCACTGGTCTGTACCTTAAGGCCGTAACCCATGGCATCGACCCTTTTCCCGATACAGACCCTTATGTACTGCAACAATTGCAACATGACCTCGACACCCTGGGACTGCCCGCTTTGGCAGAAGATTTAAGGACAAGCGACCCCTTAACCCACGCCTCCATTGACCACAACAATGCCCGGAGAGTGGTGCGTGCCCTTTCGGTGATACGCAGCACGGGCCAGCCTTTTTCAGCCTTTAAAACAGGACAAACTAAAGAGCGCCCCTTCGATATTCACTACCATTTCACAGAAGTAGACCGACCACTGCTATACAGCCGAATCGAACATCGGGTTGATGAAATGTTGGACCGTGGCCTGCTGGCAGAGGTGGAGAGCCTGCTTGACCGACGCCATCTCAAAGCCCTTGACACCGTTGGTTATAGTGAACTTTTCGACTATTTCGATGGTCAATACACGCTGCCACAAGCCGTTGACAAAATAAAACAACACAGTCGCAACTACGCCAAAAGGCAGCTCACGTGGTTTAAAAAATACGTAAACGAGCTCAGAGAAATAGGCCAACCCCTGATCCTTTGATCGCCTGCTTTTCTGCTAACTCATAAAATCCTACCTTTGCACAAAAATTTGGAGAATATGAATTTTGTGGAAGAACTGAAGTGGAGAGGCATGTTGCACGATATGACGCCGGGAGCCGATGAATTGCTGGATAGTGGCAAAATCACCGGTTACATTGGTTTCGACCCCACTGCCCCATCCATGACCATCGGTAATTTTGTACAGCTTCAGTTGCTCAAACTTTTTCAGCTAAGTGGTCACCAGCCCATCGTGCTCATGGGAGGGGCCACCGGCCGCATTGGTGATCCCAGTTTTAAGGACAAAGAAAGGGAATTAAAAACCGAAGATGAACTAGATACCAACCTCAGCTTCCAGCTGGAACAGGTGAAGAAATTTTTGGACTTCGATGGACCCAATGCCGCCATCGTGGTCAACAATTACGACTTTTACAAGGACATGAATGTATTGGCCTTCCTTCGCGATGTGGGCAAGACCCTAACGGTCAACTACATGATGTCAAAAGACAGCGTTAAAAACAGGTTGGAAACCGGTCTTTCTTTTACCGAATTCAGTTACCAACTGCTGCAGGCTTATGACTTCCTGGTCTTGTACCAAAAGTATGGATGTCGCATCCAAATGGGGGGCAGCGATCAATGGGGCAACATCACCTCCGGCACCGAATTTATCAGACGCCACCTTGAAGATGGCAAGGCCTATGCGGTCACTACCCCACTCCTCACCAAAGCCGATGGTAAAAAGTTTGGCAAAAGTGAAGAAGGCAACATATGGCTCGACCCCATCCGTACCTCTGCCTACAAATTTTATCAATTCTGGATCAATGCAGATGACGCAGACATCAGCAAATACATCCGCTACTTCACCCTGAAAACGAAACAGGAAGTCATAGACATGGAGGAGGCACATAAAGACAATCCCCGAATGCTCAAACAACTCCTGGCAGAAGAACTAACCGCCCGTGTCCACTCTCCAGAAGACCTTGCTTCCGTCCAAAAAGTAACCGAACTCCTCTTTGGCAAGACCTACGACAGTCCGGAGGCCTTACAACAATTTAGCCCCGCCCAACTCGAAATGGTCAAAGGTGAAATCACCTACAAAGAAATCCCCTCTTCTTTACTCAATGATAACGTATCAGTAATTGACCTCATCAGTGAACACACCGGCATCGTAGCCTCCAAAAGCGAAGCCCGCAAAGCCATTCAAAACAAAGCTGTGAGCAT
>CALMWS010000123.1 GCA_937870795.1 uncultured Bacteroidota bacterium
ATCCTGCTTTGGCCGGCACAGCATTGGATGATGCTGTATTTGGAACCCTTCTTTTGCCAGCTCCCGGCAAGCCCAGGTCTGTAGATTTGTGGCCTGCCTTTCATACAGGTGTACCCAACGTAATTCCTTATCAATTGGCCACCGGCAAAAATGGGAATCCTCTTGCAGCCGGCAAGCCGTTTGTCAACAACTTCCTGCCCAATGGAGGTGACATGCTCAGACTGAATATGGCGGTACCTCCTACGCCCAGAAACGATCCCAATTTTAGCTCGTTGGGTTTGATACAGGCAGCAGTACTTGGTCTTACAACAGCTCCTTACAACACCAATACCAATATCGAATTTATTCCCAATATGGATGGTTTTCCAAACGGCAGAAGGTTGGAAGATGATGTAACCCGCATTGAACTGCAAGCTGTAGGTGGCGCCGTATTGGCAGCAGTTGGTTTATGGTATGATGACTATATACCAGGTACTACTGCCAGTCCGGTTACACCACAACTTTTAAATGTACTTGGTTATACAACAGGTGTTGAAAGGAATGACAAACCCTTTACAGCAAGCTTCCCTTACCTGGCTCAACCCTCAAGCGGAACAGGAGATTGCAGTGGCCAAATCTTTGTTGATGCCAGCAACCAAACAACTCAGGTAGGTACCGTTTTTGCATCATCTAACACAACCAAAAGAGTGGATATCATTGGAGTCAATAGTGATAAGTCTTTTTCACAGACCGGCTTCGTTAACAAAGCCAAAGATGCGGATGGTATTTATTACAATGAGCAGAATGATTTGCTGATTCAACTCAACAGGAGCAACAATCGGCTCGACCAATTTAGCAATGTATTGGACAATGTACGAGATGGTTTAGCCCCTGTTTTAACGGCCAGTTCGACGTCAGATTTCATCAATGGTCGCGAAATTTCAGTTGCAGGAGACCTAATGGTAGTGGCTGAAGACGCAACAGCTGCCAACAACAATCAAAACAAACTGTTGGTGTATAAATATGATGCCAACGGCATAAAGCTATTAAGGACCCATCTGGTTGACTTCAATGTATGGGGCATACAGGCAGATGTAAATACCCTTTATGCAGTAGTTGACAATTCCAATGAGTTGGCAGTGTTCCAGAATTTTTTCACCAGGCAGGGAGGAGCCATTGTTCCGGATCAAAGAATCCGAATAGATGATCTTGTTCGAACCCATGGCTTGTATTACGACCACGATAGCGACATCATGGTACTTACCGATATTGGTGATGCTGCATCAGGTACAGATGGAGGTATCATTTGGATTGAAGCCTTTACAGCTAAAAGCACTGACAATGTAATCTCAAGAAGTGAACAGGTAGTAATTAAGGGAGCAGCCACTCAACTGGGAAATCCTGTAGATGTGGCGCTCGATACAAAAAACAAATTTGTCTATGTAGCAGAGAGAGCCGGGAACAAATTTCTCGCTTTTGAAACACCCTTGACCGAAGGAATGCAAGCTCCAGCAAAGACATTGGCAGTGCCGGGAATTTCGGCCGTTTACCTCAAAGGCAGCACGCGTGATGAATATCCATTAACGGCAGTTGTTGATGTCAATGGCGGAGGTAAATTGCACATTACTACATTCCCCAACCCTTCCAATGATTATCTGGATATAAGAATTGAAGGCAATGCCCAAGACCTGGTGGCGTCAAACCTCGAAGTCTATGACCTCTCAGGCAAAATGGTACTTAGAGAGAGCGCGCAAAATGGAAGGGCAAGAATTTCGGTAGCCAATTTGAATGCGGGCATGTACATAGTTTACATCTATGGTACCCGATATCGTTATGCCACCAAATTTACCAAACAATAATCACTGATATATTTGGATATTTCCGATTTATCCTTTCTGAAATGTGTGTGGGAGGCCTTGGTTAAGGTCTCCCTTTTTTAATCTTCCTAATAAAGAAACGCTATTTTGGTCTTCAATTTGAGTTTCAATAGTAACAGATTTTAGCATGGCAATGCCAGGTAAATATTTAGATTCTAACTTCTTTTTTAAACTTGATTATCGACTGTTCTGCAAAGTCTTCACCCTGGTAAATTTTAAAATCGTAAACATAATCTACCTTCAGTTCTTTGAGCTTTTTGGCCTCATCCGGGTAATTGCAAAAGGCTGCAAGTTTAAATTTACGATTGGGAAGTTTTAAAACTTCATGCAAGATGCTCATGTTGCTTTCATGGGAACTCATTGCCAGGAAGACCAACTCAAGATGAGAGAGATCCAATGAATCCCAAAAGATGCTATTGCTGCTATCCCCCCAGTTGATGTTGATGCCATTTGTTTTATACTTTTTCACTACTTCGTGGTTGTAGTCAATGGCTATGGTTTTGAGTCCCAGTTCATCTTTGAGATAGTGGTAGGCTGGTCTGCCAATACTGCCGTAACCCACCACCATATATTGTGCATCTCCAATAGACTTTGGTTCTTCGTCTATGTACATGCCGCCCGTGTTGAGAGCCAGCAATTTATTGCGGTACTTATCAAATAAATCATGAGCCCTTGCATTGAATGGCGAAGACACCAAAAACGAAAGCGTCATCAATACAGCAAAAACGGTAATCCATTCCAAAGGGAGCCAACCCGCCTTGTATCCTACCAAACCCGTTATCAATGCAAACTCACTGAAATTGCTCAAACTCAAAGAGGTAAGATAAGCCGTACGTGCCCTGATTTTGAATCTTGAAAAAAGTGACATAAACACGGCGCCTTTAAGAAACATGAGGGGAAATAAGATGAGGGTAGCCAATACCACATTCCAATTGAGTTTACCGGTAAGTCCTACATAAATAAAAAAAGCAATCAGGAAAAAATCTTTATAGCCCATCATGCGGTCATACAATTCATCTGCTTTGCGGTGTTTTACCAGCAGCATTCCGGCAAGCAAGGCACCTAAATCGGGTTTGAGACCCACCCATTCAAAAGCGGCTGCACCCGTAATAAAAGTTGCAAAAAAGCCAAATACCGTCAACAATTCACCGTGACCGGAACGAGATAAGAGAAAGTTAAGAGGGATTCTGACCAGGTAAAGATATACCGGAATCAACAAAGCCCATGGCGATGGTGTTTTCTCTGACACAAGGGTCATAAACAAGACCGCAAAAATATCCTGAATGACAAGGATAGAAATGGCATTTTTCCCGTGGAATGAAGACAATTCACCTCTTTCTTCCAAAATTTTCACCACAAATACCGTGCTTGAAAAACTCAGCGAAAATCCTATCAACCAACATGACCAGGGGTTCAGATTGGAAAACAAAACCAAAGGTGTGTACGACAATCCAAAAATCAAAGCACCGGTCAAGGTTGCAACCAGCAACATATTGAAGCCCGACGTATAAAGTATTTCCGGACGAAGGATGTTGCTGAGTTTAATTTTGAGTCCTATGGTAAAAAGCAACAACATCACCCCCAAATCGGCAATTACTTCAATGAGTTCGTCCATGTTGGAGTGATCAATATTTAAGGCTTCCACCAACATACCGGCAGCCAAAAAACCAATCAACGCCGGCAACTTAAAAAAACGTGCTACCAGACCAAAAATAAAAGCGGCGGTAAGCCACCAAA
>CALMWS010000124.1 GCA_937870795.1 uncultured Bacteroidota bacterium
ATGAAAGAAAATGATGCCGCTTACATAGAAAACCATCAAAAGGTAATCCAACAGTGCACCGGCAAATAAAACAATCACACTTTTCATAAAAATCAGCACATGCAACAGGATCTGACCTTCAATCAGAATGAAGATTACATGGGACAATTGTGGGCCCAGGTCAATTACAAACTGGCCGATATTCAACAAGGTGGTGGTACAGCAAGGATAAAAAAACAGCATGAAGCTGGAAAACTTACAGCCCGTGAAAGAATCCAGTATTTGCTGGATGCCGACAGCCCACAATTTGAAATGGGGGCATTTGCCGCCTTTGGTATGTACGATGAAGAAGGCGGTTGTCCGGCTGCTGGTGTCGTTTGTATATTGGGATACATCCACAAAAGATTGTGTATGATTGTTGCAAACGATGCTACGGTTAAGGCTGGTGCATGGTTTCCAATGGCCGGAAAGAAAAACCTGAGGGCACAGGAAATTGCCATGGAAAATTATATTCCTATCATCTACCTGGTGGACAGTGCTGGTGTTTACCTGCCCATGCAGGATGAAATATTTCCCGATAAAGAACATTTTGGGAGGATTTTCAGAAACAACGCGGTAATGAGCAGTAAGGGCATCGTGCAGATTGCAGCGGTAATGGGTAGTTGTGTTGCAGGTGGTGCTTACCTGCCCATTATGTCAGATGAAGCGCTAATTGTTGAAGGTACTGCCTCCATTTTTTTAGCTGGTCCATACCTGGTTAAAGCTGCAATAGGAGAAGATGTAGATCAGGAAACCCTAGGCGGTGCCAGAACCCATTGTGAGGTGAGCGGAGTGACAGATTACAGAATGAAAGATGACAAAAGTTGTCTGGATAAAATCAGGGAAATTGTAAGTAAGCTGGGGCATAATCCTCGTTCCGGCATTGATCGGATCAAAGCGCAAGCTCCTGTTAGAGATATTAAAGACATTATGGGTATCTACCCTTCTGCCGTCAACAAACCTTATGATATTAAAGACATCATCCATTGTCTTGCAGACAAAGATTCCGTAGTAGAATACAAAGAGGACTACGGCAAAACTATTTTTTGTGGTTATGCCAGAATTGACGGATGGTCGGTTGGCATTGTGGCAAACCAACGACTGGTAACCAAAAATGGCAAAGGTGAAATGCAATTTGGGGGTGTGATTTACAGTGATTCTGCAGATAAGGCTACCAGATTTATTTTAAATTGTAACCAGAAAAAAATCCCCTTGGTATTTCTGCACGATGTAACCGGGTTTATGGTAGGCAAAAAATCTGAGCACGGTGGCATCATTAAGGATGGTGCTAAAATGGTCAACGCAGTAGCCAACAGCACAGTGCCCAAGTTTACCATAGTGATTGGCAATTCTTATGGGGCAGGCAATTACGCCATGTGTGGCAAGGCGTATGATCCCAGATTGATCGTAGCCTGGCCTACAGCGAAAATAGCTGTAATGGGCGGCGCACAGGCAGCAAAAGTATTGACCCAGATTCAGGTAAGTTCCCTCAAAACAAAAGGCAATGCACCCGATCCTGCAGCTGAGATGGCCTTATATGAAGAAATTAAAAACAAATACGAAAGTCAGACTACTCCCTATTATGCAGCATCGAGATTGTGGGTTGATGCCATCATAGATCCCAGAGAGACCAGGAATTTTATTTCCCTGGGCATTACCATGGCAGATCACGCCCCCATTGAAAAATTCAATCCGGGCGTAATCCAAACATGATTTTTCTGTTTAATCTTCAATGGCTGCTACACCCGGGAGGATTTTTCCTTCGAGCATTTCAAGCATTGCGCCTCCGCCGGTTGACACGTAACTAACTTCGTTTTCGAGTCCTGCCTTGTTAATGGCCGCTACAGAATCTCCCCCTCCAATTAATGAAAATGCACCATTTTTGGTAGCATCTGCTACGGCATGTGCTACACTAAGGGTACCATTGGCAAAATTGGGAAATTCAAATACACCCATGGGACCATTCCAAACGATGGTTTTGGAGGATGCAATGACATCACAAAATGCCTTTACTGCTAATGGCCCAATATCCAGTCCCATCCATCCATCTGGAATGGCATTGCTTTCTATGGTTTGTATTTGTGCATCGGCTGCAAACTTATCTGCAGCCAGAGAATCCTGCGGTAAATAAATATTACATCCTTTGGCTGCAGCCTTTTGTAATACCTCCAACGCCAAATTCAGAAAATCAGCTTCACACAGTGAATTGCCAATTTGACCTCCCTGGGCTTTGAAAAAAGTGTATGCCATACCCCCTCCAATGAGGATGTTGTCGGCCTTTTCAATGAGGTTTTCCAACAACTGGATTTTGTCAGAAACTTTGGCACCTCCCACAATGGCTGTAAATGGCTTTTCTGCTTCTTTTAAAACTTTAAAGCCATTTTTAACCTCCGCCTCCATTAAAAAGCCAAAACCTTTGTGGTCTTTGTCAAAGTAATTGGCCACCGTGGTGGTTGATGCATGGGCTCTGTGTGC
>CALMWS010000125.1 GCA_937870795.1 uncultured Bacteroidota bacterium
GAATACGATGGCATCAACGTGGTGAAATACGAAGCCGCTCTTTACGGTGAAGTTAAAAAACCGGGCCTTGGTCCACTCCACACCGAGTTTGATGGAAAAGGAAATGCATATACTTCTTTCTTTGTATCATCAGAAGTAGTCAAATGGAACATTAAAGATTTGAAGGTTGTAGACAGGGTTCCTACCTATTATTCTGTAGGACACCTTTGTGTGCCCGGTGGTGATTCCAAAAAACCATATCCCAAGTACCTCATTGCCTACAACAAGATCACCAAAGATCGATACCTGCCTACAGGTCCTGAACTTTCTCAAAGTGCACAGCTTTATGACATAAGCGGTGATAAAATGCAACTGATACTAGATTTCCCTACAATAGGCGAACCTCACTATGCACAAGCCGCTCCTGCTGACATCATTAGAAACAATGGCCAGGTTAAAATTTTCAAGATAGACGAAAATAAACACACTTATGCTGCCAAAGGTGAGCAAGAGTCAAAAGTGGTTCGACAAGGCAATAAAGTACATGTGTATATGACCGCAGTTAGATCCCACTTCTCTCCAGACAACATCGAGGGTATCAGAATGGGAGATGAAGTATATTTTCACGTAACCAATCTTGAGCAAGACTGGGATGTTCCCCATGGCTTTGGTATCAAAGGTGCCAACAATGCAGAATTGCTGATCATGCCAGGTGAAACCACAACCTTGAAATGGACCCCCGACAGAGTAGGTATGTTCCCTATGTATTGTACCGACTTTTGCAGCGCACTCCACCAGGAAATGCAGGGCTATGTGAGAGTGTCACCGGCTTCATCCAAAGTACCTTTAACTTTTACACTGGGAGGCAATAGTACTCAACCGGTACAATAATAGTGGATCAGAGAATGATGGTGTTTATGGTAAACAAACAACAATTATTTGAGCCGATGGCCGATACTACAATCGGTATATCTGCTACAGTTTTTCACCAAGGTCCACTTGTGGATTTAAAATCAGAACGATTTTTCATATAATGAAGAGGGGAGGTCTTGGCTTCCCCTTTTTCATAAAATTTTACAACCATGAATACTCGACTATCACAATTATCAATTTATGCCTTATTGCTGGCAGGCATTTCCCTGATTATTTCAATATTTGTCCCCATCTGGAGGATAGACCTCGATGCCCCTCAATATCCGGAAGGACTTCGCCTGTTGATACATGCCAACAAGCTGGCCGGTGACGTAGACATCGTCAATGGACTCAATCATTACATAGGTATGAAAACCCTACATGCAGAAGAGTTTATCGAATTTACTGTACTGCCTTACATTATTGGTTTTTTTGCCATTTTGAGCTTCCTTGTAGCTTTTAAAGGCAATAGAAAATGGGTGAATTTTCTGCTGATTCTTTTTGCACTTTTTGGTGTTTTGGCAATGTACGATTTCTGGCGCTGGGAATATGAATACGGTCACAACCTTGACCCAAATGCAGCCATCATCGTGCCGGGCATGGCATATCAGCCCCCATTGATAGGATTCAAACAATTGCTCAATTTTGGTGCTTATTCAATCCCTGATATTGGGGGTTGGCTTTTCGTTGCAGCTGGCATTTTAATAAGCTTTGCAGCTTACAAGGAATTCAAAGCTTCCAAAATGCCTGGTGTATTAAAATCAATGATTGTTTTGATCACAACCTCGCTGGTATTATCAGCATGCGCAGCTTCCGGTCCGGAGCCCATTGTGGTAAACAAAGACGTTTGCTATCATTGTAAGATGAACATTTCAGATGTGCGATTTGGTGCAGAACTGATTACCACCAAAGGCCGTGTTTACAAATTTGATGATGTGGTATGCATGAAGGGCTTTGCCTCCAATATAGCAGCAGCTGATGTGAAAGCTACTTACGTCTGTGAGTACACACAACCTGGACACCT
>CALMWS010000126.1 GCA_937870795.1 uncultured Bacteroidota bacterium
TTGGGTGGTCAATTATTTTGGATTTGCCTGGTCAATTAGCGTGGATTATACATATTAATTATTTTCTTATTTATAGGTTGCCGTGAGCCTAAAATATATATGGATGATTTCATTAGATCACATATTAAAATCCAAAAGGATTCAGAATTTGTAATTGAAGGAACTGGTCAAACAGGATATAGTTATGAATTAAATTTAGAGCCTGAGAATATTGTAGGAACCTATCTTCCAAACGTTGTTATGGAGGATATTTCAGGAAAATCAATGGATACAAGATCGTTTTTGGGAAAAAAATCTGTGATTAATAAGTGGTTTATAAAATGTGTACCATGTATTAAAGAAATGCCATTTTTAAATCATATTATGAGAAAATATCCTAACTTTAATTACCTATCTATTAGCCCTGATGCCGTAAATGAAATCAATGATTTTCTCACTACACATAAGTTTTCGTTCCCGATTGTTCCAGATGGAAAAAAAATACTAAAAGATGATTTTAGTTTAGTTTGGGGATATCCTATTACTATAATTACCGACGAGTCAAATAAAGTTATCTATGCGAGACATGGTGATATACAAATTGATTCCAATAATATTTATACAATATTGGAACAATGAGAGCATTGGTTAGTGTATAATCATCTCAAATTGCTCCCCCAAATCCAAATTAATTGACCCCCAAAATCCGGTAGTTTAGACCCCTAAATAACCGGACAATATTTCAGAATAAAAGCTGTAATATCTGAAATGGAAAATCAAATATATTTCATTAAAGAAGAGGACAACACTACTAAGCAAAATGCTTTGAAAACCTTTTCCCCTTCCTTTGAAGTCAACCTGATAAATATCCAGGAATTTTTTAATTTCCAAAACAAATATATTGTAAATTTACTTGAGCAAATTTGCGCTGTTGAATAGTAGTATAGTTTATAGGGGGGGCTGTGCATTTATAAAAATTCTATTGATATCACGGAAGAGCAAATCACAGAATTTTTAGAATAATTTAAACAGCAAAACAACTTTATTAATGTTAACCGTATCTTAGAATTATCTTATGTGTTTAAAGAGAATAAAATTATACCAACATAAATTGATCCAAAATGTTACGGTATTTTATCTTAAAAATAATTTCAATGAAGCGTTATTTATTTTTTTTACTATCAATATTCATTTTGTTCGATACCAAAAGTCAATCTTTGCCAACATGGTACAACTTACACAATATAGATGTCTCTGATTACTTTTATAGTATGCCGTCGTATAAAATTAAGGATGAGAAATTTGCCTTTTCGGGTATTCCAGATGAGATGACTAATTTTGCATATTCCAGCTTAACTTTTGCAGAGAGTACTGAGTCAATTGTTACTTTTCGATCTCAACTAATTATCTGCAGAGGGACTTTAAAGAATAAGGAAGTTGTGATTATTGATAAAGATTTTAATAGGGTAGTATCTTCTGATGAGGTTTTTGAGTTACCTGAATTGGGTTTATCAAAGGAAATTCCATATAATAGCACATATCTCTATCCTACAGAGGTGAAGATCCCCATTGAAGTCGAGTATGATTATGTTAAGAATGGTCAACTGTACCAAATACCACACAAATTGGTGGTGACTGTAATGTCAAGGTATGATGCTTCGAGCAGGGCACTTTATTATGATAACACATGCAAATTTTCACATTATCATAAACTTAGCTTGGAAATGAAGGTAGGAACCAATAATATAGATATTACTTGCAACGACCATTTACCTTGGGATGATCTTTATACTTTCACTTTAAATCAAAACGGGGTAAAGAACAAATTAAATCTGAAAGATAAATTTAAAATTGATAATTCAAATGAGATATTTTTGATTGACTCCTTTGATTTTCTAAATAAAAGAGTTTTAGTAAAAGCAGTAAGTGAATTGTCAAAAATTAAATTTTCAGGTAATACAATAAATGATTTTGGTTACTTTGATTCTTCAACTTTAAATTCGGATACTACGATCATTCATTTTTGGGGTTCCTGGTGCAGGCCTTGCATTAAAAATCTCCCAAAACTGAAATTATTAAGTAAAAACCACACAAAAGTCGGACTAATTGGTGTTTCAGTGGTTGGGTCCGTAGAGGCTTCAATGAAAATTATTAATGAAATCGAACTTTGCTGGCCTCAGTTACATTTTAAAACTGAGGAAGAGTTATTTGAAAACTCTTCTGAGCATATCACTTCTTTTCCGTCCTATTATTTAGTGGGTAAAGACCATTCTATCTTGGCCAAATTTTCAAGTATTGATGATGTTGAGAGATATCTGAATTATAAAGATTAAAAGGAATTGGATAATTAATGATGGGCTGAATTCAAGAAGTTTAACATAATATGAAACGATGCTTTTGAAATTCTATGATTTTTTATTCTATATTGTGTTTTGTTAAATATTTGTAAGATACAAGGTCCTTATGAAAGGATATGTGTTATATTTGATTATAATTGTTACATATAAAAAAATTATATAAAAAATGCATGAAAAGTGTATAAAAAATATATTTAAAGCTTTAATAAACAGATATTTATCTATTTATTGCCTATTAGTTCTGCCTACATTAGTATTGGGCCAGCGCTATAACCTGCCTTTAAAGACCAGATTAACAATGCCATCCCCAAATTTTATAGAGTGGTCCTATAAAGTCGATTCAATGTTTTCATTTAAAATACCGGATGGTATTTTGAACCCGTGTATTAGTCAAATTACTTTTTCAAAGGCAATGACAAAGTTGGAACAGCTTCAATGCAACAGAATAGGTAAGGCCAAATTTGAATCCTATGGTTTTAATTCAGGCGAATATAGTAGCATGAACCACCGATGGAAAATGTTGGGCTTGCGTGGGACCATTGAAGGCAAGGAAGTGTTGGTTTTGGATGAAAATTTTGACTATGATATGACTAACGATTCTGTTTACTATTTGCCCAAACCGGTTTTAAATGACACCATTCCCTTATACAACAAGTTTAATTATCAGACAGATTTTAAAATTGATCGAAATATAAGTTATGAATTTTTACACAATGAAATTGTGCATAAACTATCCGAACCACTTTCATTCACAGTCTTAGTGGTTTATGATTCACTATCAAAATCTTTGACATATACTGATTTATTTAAAATGGTCTGTAGAGATAAACTTGTTTTCGAAGATGTTTTTGAAGGTGAAAAAGTAAATATTCAGGTTGTATCATCAACTACTTATCCTAGTACTAATCCAGTTTTTAAAATTACTACTTCTTCTGGTAATTTCAAAAGATTGCTTAAAGAACCATTTTTAATAGGCACCAGCAACTTTATTATTGATAGTTTTGACTTAATTCATAAGAGTCTTTATTTATCCAATTATCGTACGCCTTATGATTGGGGTAGCATCAAGGGAACCTCTGTAAGTACGGGTGAAACTTTGACTTTTGACTTGATGGCAGATGTCAAGTTGATTCATGTCTGGACAACCTGGTGCCGGCCATGCATTAGAAACCTACCCAAATTGAAAGAATTAAGCCAAAGTTTGACCTCTGTAAGTATGTTAGGGATTTGTATCGGTGAGAACAAAACTCAAGCCCAAGAGCATGTTACGAAAAATAATTTGGATTGGCCATTAATGTATTTTGAATCAAAGCCTGATTTTATCAAAAACGAACTGGCGGTGGAGGCTTACCCTTGTTATATCGTTCTGGATGCCAATAATAAGATTCTATATAAGGGTTCTGATTTGAATCAAGCCAAAAACCAGCTCGAAATACTAACTATGAAAAAGTAAAATATTTCAGCAATACAATTCGTTAATTAACATGGTTTTCAATTATTCAGCTTGAAATGAATCTATTCATACACTTACTCACCGCCATATGGCTTATAGGCACACCCTGGCTTTCTGTCGCACAGTCATCGGTAAACTCACTTCCTTTCAACACCCATTTAATTTGCCAATCAAAAGCCGAAATCAACACCGTCATTTTTGCCATGCCAGATGGCATCGAAGACAAGGATTTCCATGATTTTACAGATACCATCAGCTTGACCAGGGGGGATACCTCGTTGAATTTATACACCCTATTGCTTTATGGAAAAGACATTAAAGCAAGAAAGGATGTTTGGATCAATGGCGATGATGTATATATTTATTACTCTCTAAAAGATGGGCTTCAAATCGACTCTATCGTCAATAGTTCTGCTGCTACTGCTATTGCTACGTTTGATAAAATGAAAGTGATAAAGGAACACAATCTGGATTCATTGAATGCTTTTTTGTTTGACCAACTTAGAGTCTTTTATACTTCTGTATTTTCTACGGTGATAGCTCAAATGATTATCCGCTATAATTTTGGCAATTTTGAGCTCCTGGAAAGACTTCTAACCGAATTAGAGCACCAAGAGCCATATATCCAAAATCATAAATTCTCCCAAAATGAAAAACTCAAAGGTATTCTGGCCTTCAAGGACCTAAAGATCAGTGATTTGGTTTTGGCCAATAGGGATAGCGTTTCTGCTACCATAAAATTTGACACATCACAATACACCCTTATCGATTTTTGGTTTTCTGCTTGCCCTTCCTGTCTGCGTGATCATAAGCTCTTAAAGGAAAAGTATCAACAACTCAAGGATAAGTCTGTTCAAATTGTGGGAATTTCCAACGATCAGGACTTTCAAACATGGAAACATACCATAGATATTCATCAGCACCCATGGGCCAATTACATAGAAACAGACTCAACTTCCAAAATCATACGTTTTGCCAGTTCCTTTCCCAGCTATTATGTGTTGGATCGACAGGGCAACATTGTGAAGTATAGTACCCGTATAGAGGAGATTTTATATTTTCTTGGGATATGAATGGTTAAAGTAGTTTAACTTCCCTCCACAAAGCCCTTCCATTTTCGCATACACTGAATGAAGGTATCACTTAATCCGGCTTCCTTCAAATTTTTTTCTTTGTATGGCGTTCGGTGTGGAATGTAGTCTTTATCCCTTGCTCTGATGGGCCAATCGGGAATGCCAATACCGGCTCGTCCCAGGGCTACAAAATCGGCGTAGGGAACGGCTTACGGCGTACCGTCTGCGGCACAAGGCGTACCGTCTACGGCACACGGCGTACCGTCTACTGCGTACCGTTTACGGCACACGGCGTACCGTCTACGGCATACCGACTACCGCGAACGGCAAACAGCTCGCCGACATCTACCTGGCTAACGCCAGTTAGACAGGACGGACAGCGGTGAACGGACAGCCGAAAGCGGTTAGCCGAAAACGGACAGCGGTGAGCCGTAAACAGACAGCGGTATACGGACAGCGGTAAGCCGACAGCGGTATACGGACAGCGGTTAGCCGAAAACGGACAGCGGTAAGCCGACAGCGGTATACGGACAGCGGTAAGCCGTAATCCGATTCACTGAAGATTATTTATAAGTTTGTATAGCATAGCAGAAATTCTATCAGCAAGTTCTTGTAGAGAATTGTATTCATCTGAATTTATAAAGCCAAGCATCAGAGCTATTTCTAAATGAGACATAGTTTCAATGGTTGAGCCTCGGGCTATGTTGAGAAAATGTTTAAACTCTTTTCTTCCTAAACGTCCTTTTCCTTCTGCAATGTTAGCACAAATTGAAACACTCGCTCTCCGAAGTTGAGTTGTCAATCCATACATTTCATTAGTTGGAAAACGAGAGGTGTAGTGATAGGTTTTTTTAACTAAAAGCATGGATAATTTCCACACCTCCAGGTTTCGGTGATTGTTGTCATTTTTCATAGCAAATTTTTTACTTGAAACACATTTTTAATAAAAAAAGTTCCGGGAACGGCTAACGGCAAACCGGGAACGGTCAACGGCTCACGGTCAACGGCTCACGGACAACGGCTAACGGCTCACCGTCTGCGGCTTACGGCGTACCGTCTGCGGCACAAGGCGTACCGTCTACGGCACACGGCGTACCGTCTACTGCGTACCGTTTACGGCACACGGCGTACCGTCTACGGCATACCGACTACCGCGAACGGCAAACAGCTCACCGTCTGCGGCACACGGCGTACCGTCTACGGCATACCGACTACCGCGAACGGCAAACAGCTCGCCGACATCTACCTGGCTAACGCCAGTTAGACAGGGCGGACAGCCGAGATCTGCAACCATTCAACATGGTCCAGATCCCGGCTAAACTGCATAAACTATAAATATGCTACTCTTGTATCATTACCTTTTTGACCAGGGTTTTATCAGCAGTCTGTACCTGTAATGTGTACATGCCAGTAGCGAGGTGATCGACATCCATCTGCCATTGGGAGGTAGTTGAAAGGGGGTTGATCTTGTCAACCATTCTGCCCATGGCGTCTATTAACAGGATGTTGTGAATCGACATTTCATCGGCAAGTTGGATATTCAAAATACCGGAGGTGGGGTTGGGGTAGACCGTCAATGTACGGTCATTGATTACATCTTTTACAGAAGTGGCATTGCCGAAATAGACAGAAGCGAAGACGCTGGATTGAATGCCTTCATCGCATGGGGAGTAAAGGTACAGCTCCAGATTGGGATACGACAATGGACTGTTGGCAGAAAGCTGTTTTACTTCTACGATCAGGTCTTGCAAACAGCTGTTGGCGGGAATGGAATATACCTGACCGGCATCGTTGCCATTGAGCGGTACACCGGAGGCGGATATCACGGCTCCATTTAAGTTGGAAGCTGCATTGAGGGCCAGATTGTAAGTGCGGGCCTCATTGCTTTCATTGCAAAGATCTATTTTAAAAGTGGCGGAAGATCCTACCGGGTTACCTTGTGAAACAATGTAATCCTGATTGCTATCGTTGTGCTTCAACCTGGGTTGATCTCTTTGGTACCCACCTTCGTAAGGACAGCTGCTGATGGTGCCTTCTTTTAATTTGAAAACCGGGGTGCCGAACATGGGATCTCTGAATACATCTACATTAAATTTATCTCCTCCGTTGGCATCTGCAAAAGTATATGCCAGTGCATTGGCTGTGGCGTTTGTCTGAGCGGTAGTTTTTCCAAATCTTTTTTCAGTGGCATATTCGTATCCAGCTGAAAAGCCAGAGCCACCAATGTTGACCACGCCTTGAAGGCCGGCAGTAACCCCAATGTAGTGCTCCACAGAGATGGTATTGGTCTCTGATACTTCCAGGGTTTTGGTCCTGGTGAAGCCACCGGTACCACCGCTAAAACTAATGTTGGGATCCAGGGAGGCTGAAGCTGTATTTTTGTTTTTTTCGTTGAGCTCCAATACCTGATTCCATACCTTGATCTGGTTTTGGGCATCAGCCCTGGTTTTGACAGGTAATGCAGTATTGTCTACATCTTTTTGCAGCCTTTCTATTTCTGATAGAATGCCACTTTCATCCAGGGCAAACTCCCTGATGGACTCAGGTGTTTTGATCGGACGGTATACCAGATTTTTTTCTATCCTTACCTTACAGCTATCGTCGTCGATGACAATTTGCCGGTATACACCATAGGCAACGTCGTAGCCATAACCTACAAACAAATCGCCGCCATCCTTAAAGCCATTGTCGGCTGCGGTTGAAAAGGCCTTGCTCAGGGTAAGACACGTTTCATTGGATTTGGATTGCATTTTGAAATCGCCAATGCTCAGGCTACCAGAAAACTCAACGTATACTTCAATATCAACCACCACGATTACGCCTACCGATCCGGCATATCCCAGTTTCAGGGAAGCATTGGTGTTGTTAGACTCATCGTTGGCAAAGCTGGTCTCCAGGCTTCTGCAAATGGTCTTGGCCTGATCCAAGGCAGTAAAACTACCATCGCCCGGAGGATCGTGCAATACCATGTAGGGGATCTGGGGTTCGGTGACCAGGCCCAAAGAATCGACCGCCTGATCAACAATGCCTTCTACTACAAAAGGCAACATAATATTTATTTGCCTTCTTGCAACTTCCTGGTTTAAATTGTTTACATACCTTAAAGTTGTGACGATAACAATGAAGGCATCCGTAGAAGCTTTGTCAAATGTTACTGTAACCTCTGACTGTTGATTGCCAAGTCCATTTTGATAACCTATCCAACCCATCTCTAAGTCTGGCTGCCAAATAGGATCACTATACTTTTTGACAAATCCATCAGGAGTTGAATATCCTAAATAACCTTTTACGTTCCCAGAAGCTTGAACTTTATAATTTTGTCCATTGACGATGGAATCAGGGGCAAAGTACGTCAATTTTAAATTTAAAGGTTGCCTTGCTTTTGCTTTAAAGTACTTTTCTTTAGGTATCTTTTCAAATGCCTCCTTTAAAAATGGTGATGTTTTTACATTAGCAATATCGAAATTTTTTTGATCAGTACCCAATCCTGTCCATCCATTATAACCATAAGCCATAGGTACATTAGTACAGATACCTCCACCAGGAGCATCAACTGTGAGACTGAAATTTTGAATTTTAAGCTTGGTTTGTGTCTGTCCGTAAGTCAACTTATGATAGGTAAACAGGATTAGTATGATCAATCCTATCTGACCTAACTTTTGGGCTGTTTTTTTTCGTAATAAAGTTGTCATATTTATAGAGTTTAGAAGTAATTTGAATGAGTTTTATTTTTCTTTGGCGTCGTCGTTATAAATGTCTCTGATGGTTTTCCATTTGCCATCCTGCTTTTGCCATACAGCCATGTACTTTCCGGTGTATATTACTTTGCCACTGGCGTCGGTAACGGTTGTCTTACCGGTTTCGGTAACAAGGTTCTGATCACCGTATACATCCAGGGTTTCATAATTTACTGTGTTGCCTTCTTTGTGTTTGGCCAGTCCAGCTTCAATATCTTTTTTGATCGCTTCTTTTCCTACCAACATGGGCTGGTTGTTGCTAAAGCTGACCGCATCATCTGCATAAAAGTCGAGGATGGCTACAGCATTTTTGGAATTGGAGGCCGCTTCCCACTCATCTTCTATGGCCTGGATTTCTGCTTTTAAAGCGTTAAGATCGGTAGCAGGTGTGGTGGTCACTTCAGTTGAGGAAAAATCTTCTGCTTTATCTGCCTGCTTGCAGGAGAAACTTGCCATCAAGGTGGCAATAAGTACTACTAATAATTGTGTTGATTTCATTGTAAAAAAAATTTTGTGAGTTAATAATTGAATTACTTCACAAAAGTCTTTCATCGGGTCAGCAATGGCTTCCTCTCATCGTTCAGGCTTTACCTTTGAGGGTGCAGGCTGCTTTTTTTATTTACCGCTCAGGTTGTATGGCCGATGCAACATAAATCTTAACTAACAGAAAGACAGGTGTATAGGTGTTTTCAAATCCATTTTTTCGCTAAAATGTAATTGGGACTGAAAAAAATAATTTTTACCTTTTTGTTGAAAATAGAAAGCCACAGTGGCTTATCTCGAAACCGATGTTTTTTGAAAATGAAGTACCTTGAATAATTGGCAAAAACTTTAAAACCTCACTTTTTTGCGCTTTAACCCCTCGTTTTCAGGGGTCGCTCTCCAAATTCTTCTAAATAGGCATCAGAAAAGTTGTTGATGGCGGTATAACCTACTTCATAAGCTATTTCTGAAACGGTAAGCTGGGTGTTGAGCAGGAGGTGACGTCCCTGTTGCAGGCGAATGGACCTGATCAGCTGGCTGGGCGATTTATCGGTAAGGGCTTTGATTTTGCGGTAGATCTGACTGCGACTCATGGCCAATGCCTTTTCGAGGTCGGGCATTTCGAAGTTGGAATTGGAGATATTTTCATTCACTACAGCTTTGAATTTTTGAATAAACAGATCTTCCATATCCTCAACCTCCGCTTTTACATCATTTATAGGTGGAGCAACAATCACCAACTGTTGGTATTTTAACTGAAGTTTTTTTCTGGTTTCCAGCAAATTTTGGATCGTGACAACCAGTTCTTCAGGGTTAAAAGGCTTGGCCAGGTAGGCATCAGCCCCTTTGCGCAGTCCGGCCAATCTGCTTTGGATATCGGCTCTGGCGGTGAGTAATACAATGGGAATGTGGCTCGTTTTCTCATCCGATTTCAGAAGGCCCAGTACCTCGAATCCATCTTTTATGGGCATCATCACATCGCTGATGATGAGGTCGGGCTGGGTTTCAAGGGCTTTTTCAATGCCGGCCTGACCATTAAAGGCAAAATCAAGTTGAAACTCGTTTTGCAGGCAAGCAGTGAGGTATTCCACTACATCGGCGTTGTCTTCTATCAGTAAGATGGTAGCGGAGGCAGGATATTTGTTTTGATGCAGATAATTTTCTACAGGAGTTATCGGATTGGATGGTTGAGATAAAGAAGTGTCCGGGTAGGAAAGATCATTTTCTTTGGGTGCCAATCGGGTAATGGGTAAAACAATGTTAAATTGAGTACCCAGGCCCTTTTTACTTTCAACATAAATTTCACCCCCCATCAACCTGACCAATTCTCTGGTAAGTGACAAGCCAATGCCTGTGCCACTGGTTTTGGCGTGTTGCTGGTTTTTGGCCTGAAAGAATCGATCAAAGAGCTGGTTCAGCTCATCTTCTGCAATGCCCGCTCCCGTATCGGCAACAGAAAGGTGTAAATTGTTACCCACCTCGTTTGCTTTTAGTGTGATCTTGCCTCCGGAGGGCGTAAACTTGATGGCATTCGACAAAAGATTGTAAATGATTTGCAACAACCTTACAGGATCGTAATCCATCAATAAAGAGGTGTGGTCACTTTCTACCTTTAAGAGCAGGTTTTGGGCATTGGCCACTGAATGTAAACTCTCGGTTATATATTTCAAATAAGCCAATACATCGCCTTGGGTATAATTGAGTTGCAAGGTTTGAGATTCTAGTTTTGACAAGTCCAGAATTTGATTGACGAGTCGCAGGAGGTTGTCGCCATTTCGTTTGATGAGCTCAATTTTTTTTGCCTGGTTTTGGTCTTTTTGTTCTTTGGCCAATTGATCGCTTACACCCAGAATGACGGTGAGGGGTGTGCGGAACTCATGGGTGATGTTGGTGAAGAAACGGCTCTTAAACTCGTCCATTTCTCTAAGTTGGTTGGTTTCCTGTTGCTTAAATTTTTCGTTGATCTTGTATTGGTAGAAACTTTTGATAATATAAGCCAGTAACAAAACATAGCACAGATAAGCCCACCAGCTCGCATACCAGGGACTGTTGATCACAAATTTTAATTCCGCCGCATCTTTGCTCCACAAGCCATCATTGTTGCTGCCTCTCACCCTGAAGGTATACTGCCCCGGCGCCAGATTGGCAAATTGGATGTTGTTTTTATAGCCCAGATCCACCCACTTGTTGTCGAGGCCTATTAATTGGTATTTATATAGGTTTTGGCTTGGGTTGGTAAACTCCAGTGCGGCAAATTCAAAATTGAGTAAGTTTTGATCAGCAGCCAATGAAATGGGTACCAGACGATCAATTTTTACTCTTTTGTTATTCACCATCAACCCGGTAATCTGCACTTGAGGCATGGTCTGGTTGTAATGCAATTGATGGGGATGGAAAAGATTGATGCCATTGATGCCACAAAAAATGAAATGGCCGTCTCTGGTCTTCAAAAAGCCATTGGCATTAAACTCATTGTCCTGCAAGCCATCCTTTACGGTAAAATTTTTGCTGGTGTGTTTTTGCACATCAAAGCGACAAAGCCCTTTATTGGTACTCATCCAGATATAACTGCTGGCGGCTCCATTTTGTGCTTTGTCTTCTGCAAGAATACTATAAATAACATTGTCGGGAAGGCCGTGGTCCTGACTGAATTTTTTAAAGATACCGGTTTTTTTATCCAGGCGATTCAAGCCTCCTCCTTTCGTACCCACCCATAGGTAATGAGAGGGTTCCAGCGGATCATCTGCCACACTCATCACAGTATTGATGGAAAGTGAGTTTTGATCTTTTGGGCTGTTAATATAGTATACATAATGATAACCTGTCTTTTGAGGGATAGCTTTGATCAAACCTTCCAGTCCAAAGATCCAGATGACACCTGTTTGATCTTCGTATAAATAGTTGGAATCTTCACTCCTTTTTTTTCGTGGATGTTCAAAAGGAAAATCCTGTGACTTTTGTGTTATTGGATCAAAGCGATGGATGCCTTTTTCACTGACACTAATTAATTTATCATGGCGATCATACAATAACGCTAAACCCTGAAAAGCAAAAGAAGAAATGATCTTAGTATTTTTGTCTTTGCGTTTCAATTTATCTGTAAGCCACCAAAGGTTACCATCCCGATCATAGACTATGGCTTTGCGCCCCTTGACTTCAAGGATTGGGAAATCGGCATTGACTGCACTGGCCTCAAAGTTTTTACTGGGGAATTTTTTATTGGGTATATTCGGGGTATAAAGGGCTCCAGCTTCGTCTTCAAAAATCAACCGATGTCCCGTTCTGGGGAGAAACGTTTTAAATTTCTGCCCCTTTTCATTTATTTTGACAATCCCAAAACCGGCGGTACCGGCCCAAAGCAGGCCACTCCGATCGGTCATGAGGTATGTGTATCCAAAACCATTATTGTAATCAAGATTTAATCGATCTGGTGATATGTCTATTTCTGATTTGCCGTCTGCAAGGAATTCCGATAACTTCCATTTTATAAGATGGTTGTTTTGAGCCAACCAAACATTGCCCATGTCATCCAGAAATTGTCCGGTGACAAATGAATTTTGTATAGGGCTGACCCTTTGAATTACTTTTTCTTTTGAAAGCAGTGACCAATAATGGGTAAAGTCTTTATCCGTTCCAATCAGCAAATCACCGCCTCTGATTTCCGAAATGAAATTTACCTTGTAACCCCGTATAGGTAATATGGGCGTGATCTTTTCGGTTTTGGTATCCAATTGAAAAAGCCCGTAGTTGGTGCCAATAAGTAGTTTTTTTTCTTTGGTTAGATGCAGACGGGTTATAAAAACATCATCAACCGGCACCTCAATTTGATTTTTAAGAGAGATGAACTTAGGAGTTATCTCTATATTGGCAGATTTTTGCTCTCTCACCTGCTGCAACTGATGGTTTTGGATTTTTATCTTTATTAACTCATGATTATTAGCCAACCACATAGCTCCATCGGATGTTTCAGTTATAAAAAAGGAAGGGATGGATTTATTTTTATACTTAATGTGAAAAAAGACACCAGTCTGAGGATCGTAAACATCTGTACCCTCTGTCAGGCCAATCCACAACCAACCCCTGCTGTCTTCAAAAAGATCCCACACCTCACTTCCAACAATGGCAAAGGGGTCATAAGGATTGGGCGAAAAAACTTCAAACCGGCTGCCGTCGTATCGATTCAGTCCATCCTTGGTGGCTATCCAAATAAAGCCGTCTTTGGTTTGTAAGATGTCAAAAATCATACCCTGCGAAAGCCCGTCATTGACCGTCAGTTGCGTAATGGTAGGCTCATTTTGGGCAAAGAGACCCAAGGATAAAAAGAAAAAAGGAGGACGGATGCCCGTTGTTTCATATAAATGAGCTGAGATTGAAAGTAAATATGGTGGAATTAATTAAATTTTGGATCATTTTGGGTAAATGATTTTTAGAGGGCTCTTTATCAAATCATTGAATCATAATTATAAAGGGTTTCATTTTTCATCTACTGATTTGATCTTAGTAAAAAATTAGTAATTTAAGTTGTTGTATATCATGGTGATGTATTGCGATTTAACGTAGGGGTTTAAGGGTAAATCGTTATTACATAGTTGAATCTGGAAAATACAAGTTTTATTTCGTTCCAAAGGTTAGATCAAATATAGTAAAACAATAATAATAAAATCTTCTCTTTGTTAATATTGGAAATTTTTGAAGCCAAATTTTTATAGTCATTAAATGTGAAAATTGGATATATTTACATATAAAAGAAATTGAGTAACTTATTAGATATTGGATTTGTCAAGCCAACGTATATATTATGTAAGTAAACTAAATAAAACTATTCATGAGATTTATAATTATTATTCTGATTTTATCAGGTTGTGGTGTAAATGCCCAGAGTATAAAAAATATTGCTGCTTTTTACAGTGATGAAAATAGGGTAGATTTTCTGGGTGATGTAAAACTACAGAACGGCGGTTTAATCCTATTAAATACCATAAATGGTAATTTACATTATAATGGTACAAAAATTGCCAATGATGGGTTTTTAAATTACAATTCAGATAATCTTTATCAAAAATATGTTGTCCGGTATGATCAAAATAACAAGTTAAAAAAAGTTATTTCTTTTATCGCAAAAAGCCCTACTTTTCAAGGAGTGCCTGGACAAAAAGCACCCCATATCCAAAGTTTTAATGCAACTCTAATAGACGATTTTGTTTATATATTTGGTTCATGCACAAATACGGATAGTTTGTTTTTAAATGATAAATTATTGAGAAAATTTGATGGAAATCTTGGGTTCGTTCTGAAATTTGATCAAGAATTAAATCTATTAGAAGAATACTATTTTGGAGACAGTGAGGAATATATAGGGTTTAGACTATACAACCTTTATAAATATAAAGATGAGTTTATTTTATCAGGCGTTATACTGACAACTAGTAAAGTTGCTACTCAGGTAATTGGCATAGGTAGTGACACCCTGGTTCATAAGCCATATAGAGACTGTGCAAGTAATACATTTTTTGTTGTCAAGATTGATGAGTCTTTTACACATATAAAAAGAAAGTTCAAATATTTTTATTGTAATGGGTATTTTTATCCTCCCAATTCATTCACCATTTCTCCGGCGGGAGATGTGATTTTGACTCAAATATTCTATGGAGACACCCTGCAATATTCGCCGGGAAAAGTCAGTTCCAAGCTTAAAGGAATGTACAATGGGGCATTGATTTCACTTGATGAAAATCTGTCTGTTAATTATGTAAATACAATAAGTGGGAATAGATTTAATGAATTTACGAAAACAGTGTTTTGTGGAGACAAATTATTGGTGTTTGCAAAGGCCAATGATTATCAGCCTAATATTTTTATGAAGGAGAATGTGTTTTTAAATAATGATTCCATAGAATTAACAAGCAGGTACACTAACCTGATCTTAAGCTGTGATGAAGATGGCACCTTGACTGTTTTGAAGAAGGAGGATTGTTATTTTGGGGCATCTGATTGGAACGATTTGCAGTGTACGGAAGACAACTATGTTTTAGCGACAGGCTATACTGATTGTAAACTTAGTTGGGGAAAAGAGGGGGTGGTGCGCAGGATAAATGTTATGGATGGGAGTACCATTGATGAGTTTATTTTTACTATGCCTAATAAACGAAATGCTGATTTGTACAAAATTTACATTAATGAGCAGGGAGAATATAAAAATATTGGTTTTGCATCCAACTTTACGGGCAACCAACCAGCATCCGTTGATTTGATATATAATGGCATTGGTTTTAGTGCACAGGCAGGCGAATCAATTATTTTATTTGACTATGATCCAAAGACGGGTATAAAGGAGGTACCTGAAGCAAATCTTCAATTAATGAGCCCATTAATGGCAGGCCAGGAATTTAAAGTATTCAATGGACTGGAAAGAGATCGATATCAAATATATGATTTGATGGGCAGAAGCAGAGGCGTAATTTATGATGGAGAAACCTGGCCAGAAGGAATGCACGGCATGTACATCATTTTTGCAGAGAAAGGGTGTAAAAGGGGTTCGGTTGTAACATATTGATGAATGTTTTAATAAATATCAATTGAAAAGAGTAATAACCATACTAATTTTGGTTACAAGTTCGGGCATGTGGGCACAATCCATTATTTCTAATGTAGCCACATTGCATTGCAGACCAGGCCAGCGAGGGGGCGTTTATAGCGATTTTACCTATTCGGAATCACCAAATTTTAATTATATTGGGTGTAAAACCATGCCGGATGACGTCTATTTTGACGATATACTTTTGTTATCAGATGAGGGTAAAGACCTTGAAATCTCCGGATCCAAGTATTTGGTTGTGCAAATAGATAAAACCAACCAATATGTAAACCATGTAGAATTAAAAATTGAGACTCCACCACCTTTGTCAACAGGTACAAATCTTGCTGCCTACCATTCTATTGGAATCTATAGTGATGAAAGTGGCTTGTATCTCTATGGAACCGTAGTTAAAACAGATAGTTTGTATTTAAATGAAAAATTGCTTCGTTCTGTGAATAAGTCAATGGGTTTTATCTTACAATTTGATGAAAGTTTAAATCTGGTTGATGAATTTTATTTTCAGGAAAAGAACCCAAATATTGAAGTCTGGTTAAAGGAAATTTATATAAAAGACAACAGATTGGTATTGTTTGGCAGTTTTTTGGGCAGGGGGGAAGCCTTCATCCAGCCCATGGACATAGCCAATGAAAGTATCTTTCCAATTTTAATAGGAGGCGAGAATCTAACAGAGTTTGTAATTGCATTAGACAGGAAGTCAAAAAAAATTGTGCGCCACATACCCTTTATTCAGGCTTCGGTGGGCTTCTTTTCATTGAATGATATTGATGAAGATGATGACGGGAATATTTATGTTGCTACTAAAAACAACGGGGGTAAATTTATTGTAGCTGGTAAAACGGTTCCCATAAATCGCCATTTTGATTATGGAGCGGTAAGTTTTAGCATTGACACCCTGGATAAATTAAATTTTATCATGAACTATGAAGGCTATGGCGTAGAAGATGTAACCATGATCAAGGGTTCGTGTGATGAAAATGTATATGAAGTAGGTTATATGACCTATTTTGCCCCGATTATGCATGAAATCTATATGTACATGAACTATGATTCCATAAGGATAAATGAAAGGAATTCTGAGTTTATACTAAAGCGGGATAAAAGTGGAAACTTACAATGGTTTAAATATTCAGGATGCAATACGGGTTATGATTCTTGGTTGTCTATGGATTGCAGCCACCAAGATTATCTTGTCATGGGAGGTTTTACCTGGTGTAGTGAAAAGTTTGAACAAAAGGGCGTAATACGGTTCATTGATAAAAGTACAGGCCTTCAACTGAAAGAGTATTTATTAGTCAAAGATACATTCGTTACAGGCTTTGCAGTTCATAGGGTAAAATACCAAGCTGATGGCTCTTTCAAAGTACTGGCCTACTTAGGTGCGCAAACAAGGGTAAAAGGTCCAAGTTATTTTAATCTGGCTGGACAAAGTGTAAAATTACCTACTGATGGTAGTTTGTTTATTTTTGATTTCAGACCATCATTGCTGAAAACTGAAGAGAATAAAAATGGAGGAGTTATATTATTTCCCAATCCCGTGAGTGTTGGAGAAACGGTGCGGATAGATAATGAAAACGCAGGAGTGGAGGAGTATAAATTTCTTGACATTATGGGTAGGATAGTGAAAGAAGTAAAGGGGCCTGAAACTGTAGTTGATCTGGTTTCAGGTATGTATTTTCTAACTACATCCGATAGAAAAATAATTGGGAAAATAGTTGTTGTCAGATAGTTTTGGCTTTGAAGACCTGATACTAAATCGCAAAATATATTGATTAAATCTTAGATGAAATAGGTAAGCAAGTATTGAACGTTCTTCTACTGACTCTATTACTTACACCGTTGCCCAGACGCTGGAACTGCTACCCCTAAGAATTCGGCACCTTCCACCCAGTATTTGGTATTTATGTTATTCCCAACAATGCTTACCTTTGTTAGAGTCAATTACAATTGAAAAAGACAACAATAATCGGTTTAAAAGCTTTTTTGCTATGGGTAGGGCTGTGTTTGTCCTTTCATTTGCATGCTCAACTTTTTTCAGAGTACGACTTTAAATTTAAAAATTATAGCGTAAAAGACGGGCTACCGCACGATAAAGTCAACAAAGTGGTGCAGGACAGCAAAGGATTTTTGTGGCTGGCTACAGAGGGTGGACTAAGTAGGTTTGACGGGCATGCTTTTAAAAATTACAAAAACAGGGATAAAGACAGCACTTCATTGCCGTTTAACAATCTCGTAGACATTGCGGTGGATGGGAAAGACAAGCTTTGGCTGGCGTATGACCATGGTTTCTGCAGCTTTGATCCTTATTCGGGCAGATTTCAAAGGTATAAATACAAAGGGAAAAACATTGCGTGCCAGAAATTGATTTACGACCCGGAAACCAACCGCATATATCTGGCTTCACGTGATGATGGTTTGTATTTTGTCCAAGAAAAAAGTGGTGTTGTAAAGAGCACGTCACTTTCGCAACAATTACCCCACAATGTGACATCTTTGTTTGTCGATAGTAAGGGCTTATTGTGGATGACCATTGAGCGCCATGGTTTTTATAAATACAACCACAACATAGATAAAGCTACGTATTCCGGCGGAAACTACTGGCTTATGTTCATCCAGGAGGATAAAAAAAGAGATCAATTTTATACCGGCAGATGGCTCGGAGAGTTTATGCCTATTATTGGTGATACTCTACCACCAGAAGAAAAGAGATTTGTAATTAAAAAATTTGAGGGTTATGAGAAATGTATTTACACAGATTGTGATTTCGCTCCAAAGATAACCGGTGATCACATCATTTGGGTAAGTTCACATAGAGGCCTGGGCTTGTTCGACATTCAAAAGAATAAATTTGTCAGACACCTTTTTTATAACCCCAACCAGCTTGATGGCATTGGTTCCAATTGGTTAACAGATATATTTATTTCCAAAGACGGCTCGGTATGGATATCATCCTGGAATGGTCTACATAATGTTAACCCTAAGGCCCAGTCATTTTCCAAACATTATATACCTGAATTGGATATCAATTTGTACAACCTCATTTCAGGGATTGAAGATGATCCGTATGATGCCAACAAGGTGTGGATGACAGCCAATGGAACAGGCATCATAGAATGGGATAAAAAGACTGCAAAAATCAAGAAATTTTATTTCAAAGAATTTCTAAAGCCCCGGGATTTTAACTATGAAAGACGCTGGCCTCTTCGCATGCACAAAGACAAAAATAACACATTTTGGATTGGGAGTTACGGGGGATTTGCAAAAATCAAGCAGGGCAGGGTTTCATTTATTGATACATGGGTCGATGGTAATGCCACTTATGCCAATGATTCCTATCAGGATAGTGAGGGTAAGCTCTGGTTGGCAGGCAGGCACCTCATTAGGTTTGACCCAAATACAGAAACACATCAGGCTTTTTATTTTCCGGATGGTTATGGTTATGACATGTATAAAGACAATTTTCATGCAATCACGGAGTGGAAAAAACAGACTTTGATTGTAGGCACCACATTGGGTCTTTTTACATTTGATAAAAATAATTATAAGTTTACACGGCTGCCTTTACACTACGATCAAGTTGACCCAAAGATATTAAATAATGTACGAGCACTTTATAGCATAGGTGATAAAGTCTATGTTGGAACTTATGTTGGCTTGTATTGTTATTACCCACTTTCTGGTAAAATAGAAAAATTGTTGGATGGTTTTATTGAAGTCAAAAGTATGATGGCCGACAAACAAGGCTATTTGTGGGTGTATTCGGCAAATGGCTTTTATAAAATAAGTCCAAAAGACCACAGCATGCAACGTTTTGATCAAAATGACGGCATGTACACCTTGTCTACAGATCCGGTAACTTTATTTTATTATCACGGTCAAATGCACATTGGTCACCGTTCATTGTTTACCAGTTTCGATCCGCAAAAGCTTGGTCAAAACAACAATGTACCAAATGTATTTATTACGGCGGTATCGGCTATGGGTAAAGAGCATGTTCAAAATGACAATGGACAACTGGTTTTGCCTTATGATCAATCTGATGTATTGTTTTCTTTTACGGCGTTGGAGTACATAGCCCCGTCAAAACTCACTTTTTCCTGCATGCTGGAGGGTTTTGATAAGGGATGGAGTACATTTTCTGAATCCAGAACGAAAAATTACACCGGACTTCCACCTGGTGATTTTGTGTTTAAGGTCAAAGCAAAAAGCGTCAATGGCGTTGAGAGCCATAACATAGCCACTTATACATTTACAGTAAAACCTGCATTTTGGCAAACGTGGTGGTTCAAAAGTTTATCGCTCATCTTCATTTTGGCAAGTCTTTATACCTGGTACCAGCTACGCATCAATACCATCAGAAAACGGGCCGCTGAAAAAATTGAACTTGATAAAAAAATGGCAGAGTTGGATGAAAAATTGCTCCGGAGTCAGATGAACCCTCATTTTATTTTCAATTCCCTCAACTCAATCCAAAAATACATTTGGGAGAGCAAGGAAGAAATTGCTGCCGAGTACCTGGCCAGCTTCGCGAAACTAATGCGTGCCATCCTTGAAAATTCCAGAAAGGAATATGTAAGCCTGGAGGAAGAATTTAAGACCATTAGGCTGTATGTCGAACTGGAGCACAGACGTAGCAATGGTAGGTTTGAATATCAATTGTCTCTCGATCCAAGGTTGGAGGCTTCACGTATCAAAATTTTACCGCTGATTTTACAACCTTTCATTGAAAACGCGATTTGGCATGGCCTGGGAAAAAAAGATGAAGGAGGCATGTTACGTGTAGAAATAAAAAAACTGGATGACACCAATATGGAGGTGTTGATCGAAGACAATGGAGTGGGAAGGAAGCAGCCAAACTCCTCCAGTGTGCCATCTAATTCTCTTGGCCAATCCATCACCCAGCAAAGGCTTGAGAAATTGATGGAAGCAACTCGAAAAAAGGCAACTGTGCAAATTATTGATCTCTTCAATCAACAGGGTATTGCGGCAGGAACCAGGGTGTTGTTGTTATTGCCCATATTTGAATAGCATCAAGAGGAATGTAGATGTAAAAGTTTAATAATGCTTTAATCGATTTCGCCATACGTCTATCGGATTTTTAATTTTTGACACTATTGTCTAAATAATACCGTGTCTGAAAATGGAACAAATGTTCTTTAATAATCCTTTCTGGTATTTGAAGCCAGATAGTCGGATTCTTTAGATTTCCTAAAATTATTGTGTAAGATCACTCGGATCTTTATTGCAAATGATTACCACAAATGAACTATTTTTTTCTGAATTGGATATGATTATCTTTGTCGAATGATTTCAAGACAATAGGAATGGTTCAACAAATAAAAGTGTGCCTGGTAGAAGATGATGAAGAAATCAGGCAACTCACCAAAGATGTATTAGAATTTAAGGAGGATATCATTTGTGCAGAAACCTGTAGTTCTGCGGAGGATTTTATTGATAAATTACCAGATTTGAATGTAGACATAGTTTTGATGGACATTGGACTACCAGGTATGAGTGGAATAGAGTGTGTTCGAAAGTGTACAGAAAACAGCAGCAAGCCCGATTTTGTAATGTATACAACCCATTTTGATTCCCATGAGGTTTTTGAGGCTTTGAGAGCAGGTGCAAAGGGTTATATTCTTAAGGGAGGCAGTCCTGACAGGCTTATTCAGGATATATATGACATCGCTGATGGTGGTTCGCCAATGTCGCCACAAATCTCAAGATTGGTAGCAGAATCATTCAATGAAGCCAATAAAAGAAACCCGGACATTGAAAAGTTATCAAAACAAGAGTGGGAAGTGCTTAAAGCGCTTAATAAAGGTCTTAATTATAAGGAAATTGCGGCTGAAAGGTTTGTATCTACCCACACCGTTCGAGCTCAAATCAGGAGCATTTATGATAAATTGCATGTTCATAGTAAGGTT
Source organism: uncultured Bacteroidota bacterium (assembly GCA_937870795.1). Taxonomy (GTDB): domain Bacteria; phylum Bacteroidota; class Bacteroidia; order Chitinophagales; family Saprospiraceae; genus JADKBO01. Next base: position 21,605 of record CALMWS010000126.1, read on the forward strand.
GAAGCCATAAAAAAAATATCAAACATTGTTTAATGCCATAAAGTGAATTGAGTAGATGTCATCCATATCATATTCGGCGCTGCTTTTTTGCAATCATTGGTATTTTTTTTAACACTTATATTTTTACACAATCCCCGGACACCATTTTTATTACATCTGGGTTTAAACAAGAGTATTTTGGAAGTAAATGTGTTCATTTTTATCAGGCCTCAAAAATTAAAAACCCTCAAATTCTCGAAGGCGGTACAAAAGTATCTGAAAGAAATCACCGTCTTAAGACCAATCAGTACAATGTACTAAAGGTTAAAGTTGTTAATTTATCACCCAACGATCAGTCCTTGCTACTGTTTTTGCACAATGTTCAGATTGATGTAGCTGATGTCTTGTTGTTTGAAAAAAATAAATTTATATATCAATCACCGGAAACCGGATGTACAATAGCTGGTTTCGAACGACCGAATAGCCATCGTACTTTAGCACTCCCCTTGATTTTTAAGCCGGGTCTTGTTTATGATATGTATATTAGGGTATATCGTCAGGAATTTGGAATTACGGTTAGCCCACATCTTGTTCATCCCGTTACTGGCATTGATTTCAGATGGACAGATATTTGTTTTTTAATAGTGATTAGTAGTTGTATTTTTTTATCCTTTTTAGGCCTGGTATTATATTATTATGGAAATCTGCGAAGAATAAGTCAAAAAGATACGCTGGTTTTTGTCATTTATTCAATTTTAACCGCACTTTATGTAATTGCTGCCAGTGGCTATGGATCACTGTATATTTGGGGCAGTAGTCCTGTTTTTGAGGTGAATGCTGCCATTTTTTTCGGGGCTTTAAGCGGCAGTGCATTTATGTACTTATGTAGCTTGATTTTAAAAATTAAGCATTGGAATAAGTGGTTGGGTATTTGGTTTGATGCTGTTTCAATAATTTATATTTCAGTATCCCTTCTTGGCTTCTTATTATACCATCACTATTTACGTAGTGGCCTGCTTGGATCGTTGCTTAGTCTTCTTTATTTTCTTGTAATTGTCAATATGATCGTTATAATCATTTTAACAATAAGGAAAATATGGGTTGACAAGGAGAAGAATTATTATTGGTTTCTATTTATTTTTTTCTTTTACATAATCTACACCATCATAGTCATAGCACTTGAGGTTGGAGCAATAAGGTATAATTTTGAATTTCATGCACTTCGAATAGTTTCTGCCCATTTTCCCCAGCTGATTTTATTGCTCATTTTTTTAATTAAACGAATGTGGTTGAGCATTGAATCAAATGTTGATTTGATAGCCAATATGAGGAAAGAGATTACTCAAGATATACACGATGAAATAGGGAGCACATTGACCAAAATATCATTACATGCTCGAGTATCTGCAACAAAGTTTGAGTTTAGCGATGCACAAAGACAATTGTTTTCAAAAATAGAGGACTATGCTGTTGATGCAAACCAAAAGCTTAGATATTTTTTATTGTCTATTAGCCCCAGGTATGATACTTTAGATTACACTATTCAAGGAATAAGGGAAATCTTTATAAAGCAGGTCTATAATTTTGAGCATAATTTTGAGGCAAAGATTAATCATCCTGAGATGGAATTGAGTAATACGATAAAGAATCAATGGATGGGAATGTTTGAGGAAATGATGGAATTAATCAGTAAGAAGTCTGAAATTCAGAAGGTACATTTATCTGTACATGAATCAATAAGGCAGGAACTTTGTTTTTTATGGATATTTCAGTTTAACCGAGCCTATGCACCCCATGAAATTGAATATTTATTTGATTCGGCTAAAATGCTTTTGCAATCGTTGAGGATCCAAACCTCAAGGGCGGATGAGCTGAAAGTCGAATTTTTTATCAACCTCCAATCCAAAAAGTATTGACTAAATATAGTTTTTACATATTTCTATTATTTCTCTCGAATGTGGCTCTGTCACAGTCACTTCATTGGAACCAAGATACAAAGTATATTTATGCAGGATCAAATAGTTATTACAAAGAAGGGCAGCAAACAAATTTAGCGACGGATGGTTGGAAAAATGTGGACTCCGATCACGTCAAACTAAGCCCTGACCAATGGCACAGTATAAAATTTTCTATTATTAACAAGGATGCCAACGACCGATCTTTGGTCTTGTTTTTGCATAATGCACAGCTTGATTCTGTATATTACATTCTTTATCAATCGGATAATGTGGTAGTTGCTTCACCCTTAACAGGTTGCAATATGCCTATTGAACGAAGACCTACTGGTAACCGAACTTTATCATTACCGCTTTTATTAAAATCAAGACAGGTTTACACTTTGGTTTTACATGTTTATGGAAGAGAATTTGAAATTGCTGTGACTCCTCAGCTGATAGATCCACTTTATGACAATGATTTTGAATGGACTGATTCTGCTTATTTTGTACTATTTATTCTTATTGCAATTTGTTTGTTTATATCTGTAACGCTTTATTATTATTTGTGGAAATACAATCAAAGAACCATTACTTTTGGTTGGTTTATTGTTTATGCAATTTTTGGAGCTTTTCATCTCATTGCAACAAGCGGTTATGGATCGCTTTTTATTTGGGGGGCTTTTCCCTTTGTTGAAGTAAATGCAGCCATTTTTACAGGAGCGGTCTGCTGTCTGGCTTTATTGGAGATGGCAGGTAGTGCTATGCGAACTTCATCGAAATACACTTTATATGCCAAATATTTGCGTTACTTCGGTTTGTTTTATTTGATTTCAGCTTTTATCGGCTTCGGCCATTATTTCTCATTTTGGCCCGCTGGTTATTACAAAGCTTTAATCAGTGTATCTTACGTAGGCATGATATTAGCACACGCCGTTATTGCATTTTATTTCCTGTTTTCAAAGGAATATACATTCAATAAAGGCAGATATTGGATAGGACTTTTTTATTTATTGCATTTGTTTTTTTATTTAGCCATTATTTGCGTTGAAAACAACTATGTGTTGTACAACCACAAACTTCACACGTTTATAAATTTGGTATTTTACATCCCTCAAATGGTATTGGTGATTTTTTATCTTATTCTCAATTACATTGCCATAATGGAAAAAATGAGGAAAGAAGAAATGTTATTACGAGATAATATATTAACCAAATTGTATACAGAAGTAAGTGAACCTTTGTCTAAAATTAATCTAAGCTTATTTGTAAGGCCAGGGTACGATGAAATAAATGATTTTTCTGTAAGAATTTTAAAGATAAATTCAGATGTTCAATTGGCAAGACGTCAGCTGAATGATTTATACTCTGCAATGAAACCCGGAGTTGCACATGTTTCTGATTTATTCAATGACCTAAAGGAGTGGATTAGTGAGTTTTGGAAAGATACCTCAATGAAGATCGAAACTGTTTTAGAATTAAAGCACTCAAATCTTGAGTTAGATCCATTGGTGAAAGCGCAATTGACCTTTATCATTAAAGAAATCAACAACAACATCGCAAAACATGCACATGCAAGTTTTTTGCATTTTAAAATTGAAGAAAATGGGTATAGCAGATTTAATATTCTAATATCTGACAATGGAGTTGGCTTTTCTCAATCCGAAATATCGCAAGGACATGGTTTGAGTGGTATTAAGGCAAGAATAGAGAAAATCGGAGGAACACTTGAAATGATTAGCAAGCCGGGAGAAGGAGTGCATTATCGCTTATGCTGTAGAAATAGAATTTTATAATTTTGAAGGTGAAAGTATAAACAAAATATTTATATTTTAAGTGTCACTTTTATTTGGCTCCCGGAATTGTTTTCAGAGATTATTTGAAACTCTCCATTAATTTTATTGGCCCTAGCTTTCATGTTTTTTAGGCCATTCCCAAATGAAGGCTTCGATACATCAAAACCAATACCATTATCTGAAACATGGAATGTTATATTTTTTGAATCGAGTTTGATGCTAAGCTGCAGTTCAGTACAGCCACTGTATTTTACCGCATTGTTGATTGCCTCTTTCATTAGTAGTACAAGTTGATATTTTTGAATCGACGTCAATTCAAGGGTCTTTACAGCGAGGTAGTTGCTTACTAATTTGATATTTTTTGATTCGCACATTTCCCGTGCAAATTGATAGATTTCTTCGTTCCATGGTAATCCATTAAAGTTATGTTCTTCTGACAATATATTTTTAATTTTTTCAATCATAGATTGTGCCTCAGCTTGAATGGAATGAAGAACGTTTTTAACATTGTATTCTGGATCGTGAAATTTTTGCAGAGCCATATAGGATCGGAGATTGATCTTGCTTAGATTGGTGCCTATATCATCATGAAGTGCATGATTCACGTTGTTTTTGAATTGAGCAATTGCAAGTTGGTTTTTAATTTCCTGTGTTGCCAGTTCTTTTTCCTGGCTAACCCAATGACGCATTAAAAACACCTGAAATAATAGGATGTCGATAAACATTCCTATTCTGATATAAAGAAGTGGGTATTTGTCAATATAGTGTGCAAAGTGCCCCTGGTTATACCTGATTGTCATTAACATGGTAGCGACCACACTTACAAAAGTCACCATAAGGCCATAGATGATGAGCCTTATGTTACCTTTCGTTTTCCAATTGTAATAAATGAGCAGCCCGCAGAAAGGACCATTTATCAAATGAGAGGCGTAAAATATCATATCATTGGAATATTCTTTATAGACACAAACTGCAAAAGAAACATAAAAGAGAGGTATAGATATCAGGGTGTATTTAAAGATGATAGCTACTTCTTTTCTTTTACTTGTTTCTGAAAATACTTCTTTTAGAAACAGCAAGTAAAGAGACATTAAGCCCAATAGGATGGCAAAATTGATGTAGGGATACCAATATGAATCAAATATTAGGGCTGGTGGAATATTGAAAAAGGTGTCAGGAGCATTTAGAAAAAAATAGAGAGTAGTTGTAATTATCATCAGGCAATACAGGATCAATTCTTTTCTTTTAGTCAAAAAAAAGAGTACTCCAAAAAATATTATTTGGAATAACAAAATGCCTTGAAAAAACTGGTAGAATAATTCTATGATAAATGAGGGTGACAATCTTTACTTTATTTTGATTTATGTGTCAGTCAAAAATACAGATTTATTTCTGTTAAAGGGAATCACTTTTGAAAAATCATTATAGTTCATATGTGCTATTTATTGTTCAGATAATCATGGCAGGGTTCATAAATACTTGTATTTAAAGCCTCGTATGATATGTACCTTAAAAGATAGATGACTTATTTTTTGAAATTTACCACAAATGAACTACGGTATTTTGGGCTGTTTACTACAAATGTGCTATTTTATAGTTGAACCAGGGCAATCATATTTGCAACATGAAAAACATATAGCACATGATGCCTGCTTATAGGATCTTTTTTATTTTAATCATAATGTTAATCCCTTTAGGAAGTTCGACGCAGGATTTGACGGGATTAAATAAATTGAAACCTTTTGATTGGTCAGCAAGCGTCAATGCAGGGACTTCTTCAGTAATGAACAATGTTAGTAATTCACTATATTCCCCTTTTGCTTATTCTCTGGGGTTAAACGCATCTATTTCAATATATGGCTTCAATTTACCATTTAGTTTTACTTACAGAGACCGACAGGCAAGTTATGGAGCTTCATTTTCAAGATTTAGCCTGGCCCCTTCCTACAAATGGGCTAAATTGTTTATTGGATATAGCCAGGTAGAATACAACCGATATTTACTCTCTGGTATGCAAATATTAGGACTCGGTGTTGATTTTAATCCGGGGTTGTTTAGATTGGCAGTGATCACAGGCAAGGTTTATAACCCCAAAGTTGTATTTGATAGTTTGACTCATCACAGTGGTGTCCTTAATCCTTATGATAGAAAAATTACAGCTTTCAAATTGGGTCTGGGCAAGAACAGAAATTATTTTGACATTTCCCTGCTTTTGGGAAATGATACTGAAGCAGCAACAATTGAGCAAGATACAGTCACGATCCCACCACAGGCTAATACTTGCCTTGGGGTGTCTTCCTCGGTTGACTTTATTGGAAAAACTCTAAATTTAACAATTAATACAGCTGCAAGTGCGTATACCCATAATATTAACAGCGCAAATCTGGAAGAGGGAGAATTAAAGCAAAATGGATTGCTTTCATCTTTAAATAGCCTTGTGGATCCCAATAAATCTACAAGTCTGAGTTTTGCAGGCGATGCTGTTTTAGGTTACTCATATCGAAATTTTTCATTGAAAGCTAGGTATCAGAGAGTTGATCCTTTTTATAAATCTTTTGGGGTGAATTTTCTAAGAGGGGATAGGGAAAATATTTCTTTGCAGTCTTCCATTTCAATTTTTAATGGGATATTGGCCATTTCGGGGTCTTATGGTATAGATAGAAATAATCTTGTCAAGCTAAGAACCAGCACTGTCAGGCAAAAAATCTATGATCTCAATGTGCAGCTTACTCCCAGCCATTGGTTTGGCGTTGAAGCCCAAATTTCAAACTATAATTTTGAGCAGCAGCCGATTTTTCAGAATGTAATGGATACAATCAGATTCATTCAGGTTAATTCTACAAATTCTATAAGCCCCTACTTTAGATTTTATAATAAATTATGGCAACATAGTCTACATATAAATGTAACAAAGCAGAGTCTAAATGATTTAACAGCAAATGATTTTTCATTAATAAATTCCTCAAATGTGAGTTATAGTGTGGGTTATCAGATCAGAAATAAACTCAAAAAATGGAATGCAGGAATAAATGTTTTCAGGTTTGAGTATAAAACAGAAAATTATAAAAATGACAGAAGTGGCATAACATTTAACCTGGCTAAAACATTTTTAAAGGATAAATTAAATGTTCGAATTAGAAGTTCTATTAGCAATAATTGGCAAAACAATATCAATTCAGGCTTACAATTTAATATTGGCCCTACAGTTGCTGCAAAGTTGGGGAAGGGGACTTTGATGTTGCAATACAATTATATAAGCAGGCAAACTGTCAATATATCCTCAACGTTTAATGAATCAAGATTTTACACTAATTATTCAATGCCCATCAAATGAAATCTATTCTAATTCAGTTATTGTTATTTGGCATTTTAGCGCAAAATTTAGTTGCACAAATAGATATAACCATCAATGGACGATATCCATTTCCGGTTTTAGCTCAAAACTATCTTGAGGATTTAGGGGTGATGACTGCTAAAATTAAAAACTCTGGTATTTTTCCAGCCGAAATCAAAATGTACGCTGAAATTACCGGCCCCAGAGGCCTTAGCATCGCGACAGCTGAACCAACTTGTGAAGTGGTGATTGCGCCATTTCAATTAAAAACATTCGGTATTGGTAATTATGATCTTTTATGTTTGAATTTTAACGTCAACGATATAAACTACGGATCGTTGACCCAAGAGCAAAAGTCAGCCTTGATTCAGCATGGTATCTTGCCCGAAGGAAATTACAGTTATTGTTTGACAGCAAAGGATGCTGATAATGGTGATGTCCTTTCTACGAGCTGTCTGGAATTTGAGATCCAGTTTCCAGATAGGCCCACCTTGATTCAACCTATGGCTGAAACTACTCTTGATGGTACTATAAAAACATTTTTTAACATTACCTGGACGCATGTAATTTCAGATATGGAGTTGAGGCAAGCCACAAAATACAATGTCAAAATTGTCGATATGGGTAGCAACAATGGTCAATTTCCTTCAGAAAATGATGCGACAATTGTGATGAATGATATTAATGTCAATCCATTTCACAATGAAAATGATGTTACTTCAACTCACGCTTTGCAAGTTGATAATTTGCCGTTTATTGCGGATCATTTTTATGCTGTTCGGATCACAGCCTATAGTGATGATTTTATGTTTCCTGCTGAATCAGCCCAAAGCAATATCCATGTTTTTCAATATGTAGAGAGTGATTTTGAATGCGGAAGGTCGTTTTCAGTAGAGCCTATCTATCCTGCTCCCAATTCCATTATTCCATTTGAAAAATTGGTGCCTGTGGTGAAGTATAGCCCTTACTGCGACAGCTATAGGAAATTTGTGTATAATACTTCGATAAAAAGCGAAGGGGAATTACAAGCCAGCTACAATCGTACAATGAGATGGAGGAAGGGGCCACGAGAATTTTTTGAACGAAAAACCGGTTTAAAAGACCCGGATGAATATTATAGCAGCCACATTGGTGTAAGTGATTACAATGCTATGTTTTTATGCGAACGTGCCAAAGAATATAATTATTTGGTTACAGGTGAAGTCAGGTTGGAAAACAACAAAACCTTTACCTACGATACTGGACTTACTTCATTCTCAATAGGCATGCCTCCCTTTAAGTTAAATTATCCTGTAGGCGGACAATTGGTTTCTCCTGGTGCCATAGTATTGAATGCAATTCATGTTCAGGTTCCTGACCAACCACTACCTCCATTTAGGGTCAATCAAATTATAGATGAGGATATTTTTGAATACCCTCCTCTTAATATTAATGAGTTAGCGGTTGTTCAGGTTAGCAAAAAAATTAATTTTGATACTGTTATTTATACATCCACTTTATCAATCACGGGTAATGATGCAAACTATCAATTGGAAGACAGAAAGTATGATGTGCCCAGATTCATTTCTGAAATTTACAGAGAACTTTCTGCAGAGATTAATTTACAGGATACCATAACCTATTATTGGAGGGTAGCCTGGACGCAATTACCTTCCACTTTTGATCCTTCAACAGATATTTACAAAACCGATGCTCATTTGTATTACAACGAAAGTGAGATCGACAGCTTTAAGGTAAGCATCAATGTGGGCACTCAAGTGGCAGTTGAATCAACCCCAAGTGTAGAAGAGAATTCCAATGCAAAATGTAAGACACTTTGTGAAATTCCGCCTATTACAAATCAAAGTGATTTTGTAGGGTCATTGGAAAACGAAACAATTAAAGTAGGGCAATTTAATATGGAGATTGTTCAAATTGAAAAATCCGGGAGTACCTACAATGGAGAAGGTTTGGTAGAAATACCATTTATTCGGAAGGTAAAATTGAAGACCAGTTTTAGTAATATTAAAATTAATACTGATAAAGTTGTTTACCAGGGAATTGTAACGGGTAAAGAAAGTGGCAATGAGCTGGAAACTTTAAATACGCTGCTTTTGGGGCAACACATGGAATTGCCTTTTGGTTGGGATACTACTATTCAAAACATACATCTTACTTTGGGCATAACCGGAATTATATTTAATCCTACCAATGCCTTTATGCAGGTTTCATTGGATATGGGTGATGCCTTGTCATTATTGCATGAAAGTGATAATTACCCCGTTATGACTGCTGATGTCTGTTTTCAGCCTGGCGGTTATGAAAAGGATCTTTTTCTGTACCACCAAAATGATATTGTACTGGATGAGAATGAGTCTGGCTATGGTTTTGTTTTTAAAGGAGGGCAAAGTCTTAGTGATACTACAGGAATGACTTATGTTAAATGGGGTTGTGAAGGCTTCATAGAACTTCAACTGGGTGGTGCTGTTATTTTTTCGCAAAATCTATTGCTTAAAGACAGTGGTCTAACTTCAGATGATACTCCCATTAATGAGCGTGTAAAAGGTCATTTTACTTTTAAATACAATAAGTTGCACCAAGATGTTATGATCACAGCACGAATGGAGGATTTTCAATTTAAAGATCACATGAAGGGTTGGGGCTTTGATACTGACACCATTTTTATTGACTTTTCAGACAACACGAATCCACCTGGATTTGAAGTTCCAGAGGGCTATGGTGCCGGTTATTTTACAAACCCAGCAACAGCATCCACTTGGAAAGGAGTTTATATCCCTAGGGCCAAAGTCTTAAGTCCTGAATCGTTTGTTGTGGATGGATTCAGGGCAACAATGGGCTTTTCTACCATGATTTTGGGAGATGGTATCTATTATTTGAGACACAGAGCTTACAATGTAATGAATGAGGGCATCATTGGCAGATTGAGCGCTACAATAGACACCATTGATGGTGTGATTAGTAACATGGATTTTAGATACCGAATGACAGGAAAGCTCAAAATGCCTTTTGTGGAGGAAGGCGCTTTTCTCAATTTCAGCGGACTTTATGATGATATTGAAGATTGGAATTTCCTGGTTCAGGTGGGCAATGATTCTATAGTGGCCCCTATTTTTATGAGTCATTTGACCTTGTATCAAAATAGTCTTATTTCCTTTTCTAAAGATCCGGTTACACAAAAGCACAGATTTAGATTTTTGTTAAATGGACACCTGTCTGCGGATGATCGATTGAAGACCAATTACATCAGCAGATTAAAGAATGTCAAATTATTAAGTATTGTATTTGAAGAAATGGAGTATGAAACCTACAAAGGTTTTGTGAATAAACCAGTATTTAGAATGGCCAGCCCTGCCAAATCTTTAAATGGATTTCCGATTCAAATTGATAGTATAGACTTCACTACATACAATGGGAATCCTGGCTTGTATATCAAACCTAAATTGGTTTTGGTAAGTGATACAGATGGATTTTCTGTTTCAGCGGGTTTAATTTTTTACGCGGAAATGCAAGTCAGTGGACCTAAGGATGAATTTTTAAATCCCAATGCCTTCCTCTCTGACGTAAATATTCATATTGCAAAGAATGGATTTAAGCTGGATGGAGTAGTAAAATTTATTGCTGAAGAAGGCAATGATGGAATAGAAGGAGTGTTGGCAGCTTCCTTGCCTGGGGGCATTGAGGGAAATTTTAAAGCAAAGTTTGGAAACGTTGGAGCCCAATCTGGCGCCCCATTTAACTCTGCAGGTTATTACAATTATTGGTATGTGGATGCAATGATTGCTTTTGGATCGGCAGGTTTTCCCATATTTTCTGGTGTAAATTTATATGGCTTAGGAGGTGGGTTGTGGTACAATATGAAACAAGATACCCTGCACCAGTTGAATATCAGAGACATGATGAAGCCCGTTGCAACAACAGCCGGTAATGTACAACACAGTGGCATTCCCTATCACAATTATTTTGGTGGCGGGTATGGATTTCGTTTGAGAGGCCTGTTTGGGAACCCGGGTGGTGGAGATAAATTTAATATGTTATTGGCAGTGAAAGCTGATTTTCCTGCCAGTGGTGGACCCATTGTCAGTTTGAGGGGAGACGTATACCTAATGTCAAAATTGCAATCCATCAATGCAGAGGGTAAAATTGATGAAACCCAAAAAGCATTCTGGGGCTTTGCAGAAATTGTATACAATGGTCAGGAACATTTTATTGATGCGGTGCTTCAGATGAATGTATTGATCAAGAAGGCTGACGAAAGAATAATAGAAGGGATTGGTCCCAATTCGAGAATGGTCAATGCCCATTTCCATACAAAAACAGCAGGTGAAAATTACTGGTATTTATTGGTCGGTACTCCTGCTGAAAGAGGAGGAATAAAAATGGACTTAAAGATAAAGAAAGCATCGGCAGAAGGCTATGCCATGTTTGGTCACGGTATACCGATTGAAATACCCGAACCCGATCCACAATTTATGGCCATGCTCAATAATAAAAAGGACAATTACAGTTCAAGCAGCGGAGATCCCAATTCAGTTTTAAACAAGCCCATCGATCTTACAGGCTATGGCATCGCTTTCGGAGCAGTTGTCAAAGATTCATTTAATTTCAAATACCAGCCTTTTTACCTGATTGTAAAAGTGATAATGGGATTTGATTTCAACCTCACAAAAAATAGTGAAAGAAAGTGTGTGGAAACGGGAAATGTGCCCGGATACAATGACTGGTATGGTATGGGGCAATTATATGCGGGCATTAGCGGAGAATTTGGAATTCACGTAGATATGTTTTTTGTAAAAGGTGATTTTCAGATCTTTAAAGGATCAATTGCTGCTTTAATGAGTGGTGGTCTACCAAATCCATCCTGGTTTTACTGCAGAGGAACCATGAAATATGAAGTACTTGGCCTGATTGAAGGTAGCCATACCTTTGAATTGGTCTTAGGGCAAAAATGTACCCTTGGCAATGGGAATCCTTTCAGCGATAGCCCGGTTATCATTGATACCAAACCCCAGGATGGTGATACGGATGTTTCGGTATTTACATTGCCTACTGTCTCTTATGCTTTCCCCATTAATACTGAACTTTCATTTATTGATGAAAAGGTAGGACCCCGGATATTTAAAATTTTGATTGATCAGGTGAGTTTGAAGACCGTAGATGGGCCGCTTTACAAGCTTGAAAGATTTTTTGACAATGACAATTACATTACTTGTCACAAACCTGATGAAGTACTGAATGCAACTGCAAATCATACTTTTTACGTCAAAATAAAAGCCAAAGAGAAATTGCTCTCCACTGGTCAATGGACTTCAATCAAAGAAGGTACTTCAGATTGGGCAGAAGATAAAACTGTTCATTTTAAAACGGGCACAAAGCCTGACTCAATTGATCCTCTTCAATTAGATTATACTTATCCCATGCACCAACAGCGGTTTTTTATGAAAGGAGAGACATTTAATAATTCTGGTATCATTAGATTAAATAGTATTGATGACCAGCTTTTGTATATTAAACATCCGGTTACTGCACAAACCTATCACTATGAAATTATTTTCAATTCTTTTACTGGCGGTGAACCATCGATCAAAGAGCATGCAATAGCCACGGATTTTCAAAACATTTCATTTAATGTTGACCGATTAAAACCAAATCAGGTATACAATGCAACATTACGAAGAGTAAAAGGTGTTTTTAGTAGCCACAATGCCATAGCCTATGTGCCTTCCAATATTTCTGCCACTTATGCCAATGCAGTTTTTACGAATAAGAAGGAAGGTGAGTATGAGTACAATATCCTGCCTGCCAGAATGGTTTCATTGGGTACAGCAGCATCTGCAAGTGTAGAGAAGGATTTATTTACTTTTTATTTTAGAACCAGTCAGTTTGACAACTTGCATGAAAAAGTAGATGCCATTACGTGGAATGCCCCAAGGTATGCTTTATTGGGAACTTTAGAAGACATCATCCATGATGGGGTTAATCCAGAGGAAGGGTTTGATGTTTTTGAAATGGAAGGGTATCAAAGGCAACCCAGGACGAACTTTTTTACCACTCAAAATGGTTTTGTTAAGTCCGGAGTTCATTATCAAGTGGGTGAATATTATGGAGAAAACCGACCTTTTGATTATTTGGGAAATGATGAGGTGATTATCCAAAATAATTTAATGCATTTTGAGAGTCCCAACGCTCTTTCTGAATATCACTCTTCTCTGTTATCATATATTCGGACAAAGGTAAATACACCTACCTATACCTCCATAAGCACTGAATTGAATAGTATTCATGGAAGGTTAAAGTTTGGTATACCGGTTTCTAAAATTGCAAAACAGTTTTACAATAGTACCTTAGGGCCATACATCATCACTCAGCCCAGCAATAGTGTGAGCATTAATTTACCAATCAACCTGTTTACCCAATCAGGTTCAACTTTTTCACCTCCACCTCCAAAAACTTTTAAAGTGAGATTGGAATATGGTACTCAGTACTTTATTAATGATTTTTTTAATAAGTCTGAAATCGTTAATTACCTGGCTATCGGTGGGACTTACCTGGAGTTAAATAACCTATCCTTGTACCGCCGTCTTTCGGGATTTGTAAATCAGCCGGTAGTTGGTAATATCTGGCATTGTCAGGATGCGGCATTTGGTATTATATACCAGTTTCCTTGGCTGGATAGTAACCAGATAGGCACAAAATGGAAGAAAGATTATGTTACGCCGGGACCCTGTATTGAAGACATTGATTAAATAATTTTATGATGGGCAAATATGTGTTTTTTATTTTGTTAATGTTATTGACTTTTTTAAAGGGGGTAAGTCAGAATGATAGTTTAGCATTTATTCGTGTAATATCTAAAGTAGAACAGTCAAATATTACGTTAAGATGGGCTCCCTCTACCCCCATAGCCTGGCATTTATCTCTGTCAAAAGGATACAGTATTGAACGCGCAGTTAATAAACAGGGAGACAGTACAATGAGCGCATTTGTAATGTTGGAACCCCAGAGAATGCCCTGGCCTAAAGAAAAATGGCAGAAAGATCAATTGGCAAGCTATGATAATTATTGCATTATAGCAGCAGAGTTGCTTTATGGCAAAGGTACTTCAGTAAATGCAAATTCAAAGATGTTACAAAAAGCAGATGAGTTTCAGAATAAGTACACCTATGCTATGATGTCTGCCGACTTTTCTGCTCAAGCCGCTGACGCCCTTGGACTCAGTTATGTAGATACGGATATTAAGCCTGGTTATGTTTATGTATACCGCATAAGAAGCATTGCTTCGCATGAAAATTATGTAATAAAATCATCCACCATAGTTTGTTACCCTTCCCATGAATCTAAGTTGATTGCTCCTGCTATTAGTCAGGTAAAGTCAATGGATAAGGCTGTAAAAATACTTTGGGAAAGAGAACAAGGTCCCATTTCTTATGTAGCTTACTACATTGAAAAATCTATGGATGGTAAAAATTTTGAAAGGTTAAATAAAGTGCCATACCTGAGTGGTGATAACATTGGAAATGAAGAGTTCAAACAATACCATGTATATTTAGATTCTGTTGATCAAAATTACAAACCCTATTATTATCGAATTGTAGGATTAAGCCCTTTCGGTGAATTAAGCCCACCTGGCAATTATGAAGTTTCTTTTGGTGTTGATATGACTCCTCCTTCAAAACCTGATGGACTAAAATCAGAGCAATTGGGTCCCAATAAGGTTAAATTATCCTGGAACTTTCCGCATACAGAAAACAAAGAAATTGCAGGCTTTTTGATTGGAAGATCGGCTCATGTTTTGGATTCTTTTGCCAACATCACCCCTATAATTTTGCCTGCTGACAGCAGATCTTATATCGATGAAAATGCCAGTCTATTAAAACCTAATTTCTATTTTGTAACTGCCATTGATACGGCTGATAACTACAGCATTTCGCTTTCACATTATGCCCATTTGATAGATAGTATACCTCCTGCTCCTCCTGAGGATGTATTTGGCACCATAGATACCAATGGCATTGTTTCACTTACCTGGAAGAAGAACAGTGAACCAGATATTCTGGGCTATGAAGTACATTTTAGTAATCAAAGTGATCATGTGTTTGCTGCGTTAACCAATAGCCCGGTCTTAACCAATTCTTATACGGATACCATCATGGTTAGGACTTTAACAGAACACATTTATTATAAGATAGTGGCGGTCGATAAGAATTACAACTATTCAGCCTACTCAAAAATGCTGGAGTTGGAAAGACCTGATATTGTGCGACCCGCTGTAGCCTTGTTGGCTGGTTATGAAAAGACTGATGAAGGTGTTTTATTGAATTGGGTTAATAGTACCAGTAGGGATGTAGTAGGACATTCCATCTATAGAACAGAAAATCCTAACAACATGGAATGGACCAAAGTCTATACATGTACTGACTTATCTCAGACAACATGGTTGGACAGCAATGTAAAACCGATGACAACCTATTATTATAAAATTCATGCCTATGATGAGGTTCAGTTACAAAGTATTGCCGGTAATATGGTTAAGGTTATTACCAATTCAATAAAAATGGATGTAAACGATTTGGATTTAAAAGCAAAATTGTTTGATAAACATGTGCAACTCACCTGGACAAATTTGCAGAATGTTAAGAAATACATAGTTTACAAAAAAGGTGTAAATGGAAAGTACATTACACTTTCCAGTACAGCTGCAAATAATTTTATTGATAAGGAATTTAAAAAAGGAACTTCTTATGTATTGCGCTGCATCGCTAACAATGGTGTGTATTCTGCGTTCAGCCGCGAGGCAAAAGTTATTAATTAAAAAGTAAAACAACAAAGATGAAAGTATTTTTAATAGCATCTTATATGCTTATAATGTACAATATGACGTATGCACAATGTTATGTCAGTTTGTCACCAGGATCTTATAATTCAGGAGAATGCGGTGATGTTTCTATACAGGGAGGTTTGGGTGCGGGAGTGGCTTTATTCGGTCAATGTGGCGATATACAAGTTGTGCCGCCATGGGTTGGTGGAGGTGTGGTCACTTCTGTTATTCTTGTATTGCAAAATGAGATCAATGTTCATCCTAATCCTACTGCAGGGTTAGTTTATATTCAGGGGGGCAGTGAAATTGACTTCGTGCAGGTGTATAATTCCATCGGCAAGTTTGTTTGTAGAATAACTTCTGTTGATGAGCATAACTACTTAGATCTTTCATCATTGCCATCTGGCATGTATATTTTGAAAATATATTACTTCGACCAAACCTATGCAATTACCCAAATTATTTTACAAACCAACTAAACCATTTAATATGAAAAGGATATTTAAATTAATTATTTTTCTTGTTCTTCCATTTTATTTAAGTGCGCAGCAAGGGCTGCCCTATCAGGCAATAATCAAGAATGCAGAAGGCAAGACTCTGCCTAATACACAAATTCAACTTCGATTTATTATCAAAAATAATTTGCAGGGGTTGAAGTATCAGGAAACTCAGACACCTACTACAGACGCATTTGGCTGGTTTCAAGTGGTTATTGGCAATGGAGTACCCGAATTAGGGTCTTATCAAAACGTGGATTGGTCTGAAACCAATATTTTGGTAATGGAATGCAATAGTAATGGTAGTTTTGAAGAAGTAAGTTCTCAAATAATCTATGGCTCACCATTTTCCACAAGTGGAGACAATGATCCTTCAAATGACATTACCAAAGGCAGTGCCGCCGGTGGAGACTTAGGAGGCACTTACCCTAATCCTACTTTAGAATCGATAAAAGGTAAGCCCATTTCTGGTAACATGCCAAATACTGGTGAAGTACTTAAATGGAATGGTTTGGAATGGACTCCCTCTCTTGATATCACAAGCACAGTGGGTGGCAATGCAGATGGCGTAATTTCAGTAAATTCGGGGAGTGGCATTGAAGTAAACAACTCAGATCCCAAAAATCCTATCATTATTAATAAAGGCGATATTAGTAACACCAATGAGATTCAGACCTTGTCTTTGCAAAATGGATACTTAAGTATTTCATCGGGCAACGAAGTTCAACTACCATCTGGTGATCAATGGGGCGGTCAGGTTGTTGCGCATAATAACACCATTTCTGGAGATGGCACTGTTTCAAATCCACTTGCCATTGCCCAGCAAGGTGCTTCTGCCGGCCAGGTGTTGAAATGGAATAATGTATCATGGACGCCCGCTGATGATATAGGCTTTGATAACTGGGGTACTCAGGTCGTGCAAAAAAATACTACATTGGAAGGAGATGGCACAACGGCATCACCTTTGAAGTTGGCATCACAAGGAGCTGCAAACGGTCAGGTCTTGAAGTACAATCAGTCAAGCCAAACTTGGATCCCCTCCAATGACAATGGAGCCGACAATTGGGGTAGTCAGGTGGTACAAAAGAATA
>CALMWS010000127.1 GCA_937870795.1 uncultured Bacteroidota bacterium
TTTCAGTCTTTCGCCATGCTGTTTGAATACGATGGACGGCAAATCAAAAGACTCTCTACCCCTGGAAATATAATGTTTTTAAGCGTAGTGGGTCAACAACTGATATTGCCTGTATTAGGCAAGGGTTTGTACAAAAGGGTGTTTGATCAATGGTTATTTATGGAGGGCACGGAGCTTTTAGGCAATCATACGGTGAGTGCAGTATTTGGCCAAAATGATCAACTATTTATAACCACTCAGGAAGGCGGTGTTTTTGTTTTGGAGGGTAAAAAAGTAAGGCAGTGGCAGCATGCCCTTAATGCCATTTTAGAAAGAGCCCAGGTCAATAAGGCCATTAAAATAAGGGAAGATCTGTGGTGTTTTGCAACCATCAATGAAGGGGTTATATTACTGGACCTAACCACCAAAGAAATGGTGGAACTGAATACCGGCACAGGTTTGCAAAACAATACGGTACTTTCATTGTGTGCCGATAAAGAAAAAGGACTTTGGGTAGGTCTGGATAAGGGAGTGAGTTATTTTTCACTTTCGAATGACATTTTATATTATGATGGTAAAAAAGACAGATTAGGGACAATATACGCTGCAGAAATTTATGGAAGGTACAAATACCTGGGCACCAATCAGGGCTTGTACAGATGTAATTTGAGCCAACAAGGGCAGCCTGGAAACCTTTTAAGGTACAGCGCTGTGCAACAAATTAAGGGCCAGGTCTGGCATTTGTACAAAGTGGAGGGGGGCATTATTTGTGCTCACAATGCAGGTTGTGATCTCATCAGTGATAATGAAGTTAAGCCCTTGTTTAGGGGAACCGGCACTTGGTTTACCACCCATGTACAAGGAGATGCCCGTACGCTTATCCAGGGCAGTTACAGCGGAGCTTTGGTTTATAAAAATGATGGTTCATGGAAGTTTAGTCACAGGATAGAAAATCTGGCAGGTGCCATTGACCGGATCTGTGTGGAGGATAACAGGCATTACTGGCTGACAGGACCGGCTGGTGAATTGCGACGCATAGAATTGAGTGGTGATTTTAAAAAAGTATTGTCTACAACCAACTACACAGGTCCTGGCAAAATGAACAGAAGCAGGAAGATGGTTATGGTAAAGACTGGGGATGGAATATTTGTGCATTCTAACGACAGTTTGTTTAAATATAACAGACAGAAAGACAACTTTATCTTTCAAAAGAAAATAAAGGGGAGTATCCATGGTCCGCTCGACCTCCAATTTTTTGAGGTTTATAGAGACAGTGTAGTCATGTTCCATGGGGAAAAAAGAAGTAGCTTATTTATTCGTCCTACCCAGGAAAAAAATGTGATTGGCAACTGGGATGAAAAGCATTGGCTGATTTTGCAGGAAGAGGGTTATGTTTTGGTTGAAAAACAATTCTTCACTCAGGGGCCCAAAAATCAAGGGGCGGTATTAAAAGCTGATTATATCAAAACAGATTTGGGATCGGTTTACAATCTTGTGGGGAATGACATCAGCATACCATATCAGGATCGCTCATTTCAACTCTTTTATCACGAGGCTATTTATGACAGAGATGTTTACTACGCCTATACACTTACCGGAAGAGACTTTATTAAAGGAGCGTGGGACCGCAAAGCAAATGTGCATTTTTTCAACCTCAATTATGGCACATACCAACTGACCATTTTTTCATCCAGTGGAAACAGTCAAGTCATCAAAATCACAGTATTGCCTCCGTGGTATCTTTCTTTTGGAATGCGTATTGTCTACTTAATTTTTTCAATTTTGGCTGTTTTGGGCTTGTGGTTTTATTATACCCTGTCATTAAAAAATAGTAAGCTACGACTTGAAAAGGAGAACGAAAGAGTATTGCGTGAGCACAAAATAGCTCTGGATAATCAAAAACTGGTAGAGGAAAACCGGTTGAAAAGTCAGGAACTGGCTAATAGTACCTTACAATTGATCAAAAAGAACGAGCTGTTGGTGGAAATAAAGGACGAACTGGTAGAACTGAGGAAGTCAGAAGAAAGTCTCACTCAGAAAGAATTTCAAAAAATGATGCGTCATATCAACGAAAACATTACAAGTGAGCATGACAACAAACTTTTTGAGTCCAACTTTCATGAAATACATGAGGTATTTTTTAAAAAATTGCTTTCCAGGTACCCAAATTTGACTTCCCAAGACTTAAAATTGGCTGCTTATCTCAAAATGAACCTTTCTACCAAGGAGATTGCCCCTTTATTTAACATCACTGTGAGGGGTTTGGAGAATAAAAGGTATAGATTGAGAAACAAACTGGGTTTGGCTGCCGAGATCAATCTATCTGAATTTTTTATTGCCTTTGAATAGAAGATTCGGGTAAAAAATGAGCCGGTTCAGATGTCTTTTCCATTTTGGCGTAGTATTGGCGTAGTAAATTTTGTGTTAAATTCCGTATTCTTTCCTAATTTTGCTTTGAATATTTGAATCTTTAGCAAATTTATTTGGCTAAAACCACATTATTAACGCACTTCATTGGAATTGACTTTTTAAAGCCTTTTGGTTGCAATTAGTTGATTGGGGTAATGATTTGGTTGTATGTTGGTTTTGGTTTGAAACAAAATATACATTTATTAACCAAACTAAATTACTTCTATGATGAGAAACTTTACCCTTATTATGTTTCTTATGCTTGGCTTCTTTGCAGTGAATGCACAGGTATATGAAGATTTTGAAGGAGGGGCAAAACTTCCGTGGGCATCATTTAATGGTGCCGGATACGAGGGAGGCATTGCCAATCCGTCGAAAGATGCTGTGAACGGTTCTGACTTTGTTGGAAAACTTAGCAACAACGACCAAAGTGACTTTTGCTTTTTATTGGCAGATTTGCCGGTTCCAGCCGACCTAAGTGTCAAGAACCTGTTGAAAATGAAAGTATGGTCACCTATTGCGCCTTCCAGAATCCTTCTGAAATTTGAAGGAGGTGGCAAAGCGGTAGAAAAATTTGTTGATATCCAGGTTCCTGCACAGTGGGTAGAATATTCTTTCGATTTGTCGGGAGGAGCAAACTTTACAACCCTCAGTAAAATTTTGGTAGCATTTAATCCATTCACCACCCCACAGGCGGCAGATTTCTATTTTGACGACATCAGGGGTGTTGAGGCCAGAGATGTATATGAAACCTTTGAAACCGGCAACGAAATGGGATGGCAGGGACTGGATGGTGTATTAGAGGCACCCGTTGACAATCCGGCACCCAATAAGGTTAACGACAGCGCAAAAGTGGGTAAGTACACCAAATCAGGTGCACACTCCTATTCATTGTTGTTAGCAGACAGAGGCACCAATGCATTTGACCTTAGTCAAAACAACCAATTTAAGCTTCAGGTACACGCAAGTGCTCCAACCCAGGTGCTTTTCAAACTGGAAGGTGCCGGTGGTCCGCCAGTTGAGAAGATTGCCAATATTGGGCTGGTAAACCAGTGGCAGGAGTACAGCTTTGATTTTTCAGCTGCCAAAGATTACAAACACCTCACAAAAGCAATTTTGTTTTTTGACCCAGGAGTGGAAACCAGTGCAGATGTTTATTATTTTGATAATATATCAGCGGTACCACAAGGTGGATGTGCCACTGTAACACCCAATCCCAACATTGTAGATGATTTTGAATGCAACAGAAATGCCACCTACGTAAATGGTTGGGATAGCCTCACAGTAGTTAACAACCCATCACCCAATGGCGTTAACAATTCGGCTAAAGTGGGTAAATATGTAGATCCACTAGGCGAACAATGGGCAGCATTGTTGATGGATAATCAAAATCCTATTGATTTGAGTAAAAACAACCAACTCAATGTCAAATTGTGGAGTGCCAAAGCAGTGCCTGTCTTATTTAAATTGGAAGGTGGGGCTAGTCCTGCAAAAGAAGTATGGGCAAATATCACAGATGTCAACCAATGGGTAGATTATGTTATTGATTTTGGCGATCAAGCCATTGCCAGTCACAAAAAACTTGTAATTTTCTTTAATGCAGGGCAAGATCCAGTAGCCGGAGATGTTTATTATCTTGACAACATTGAATGGAAAGAAAAAACAGCTTCCGACATCGAGACTTTCGAAAATGGAGCCTTCCTTCCCTGGGAGCCACTTGATCAGTTGACCACCATTCACGGTACATTTGAAGTAGTGAACAACCCAAGTGCCGTTGCCCCCAACACATCTGCAAAAGTTGGAAAATATGCAAAAGGATCATCTGCTTTTTCAACCCTTGCAGCAGTGGCGCCATCCATCATTGATATCAGTGTGAAGCCACAGTATAATGTTCAGGTTTGGGCGCCAGTGGGAGCCAAGTCAGTCATTATGCAATTAGAGAGTGTATCTGCAGGAAATAAAGAAGTTGAAAGGTCAATTAAAAATGCAGGTAACTGGGAAACCCTTTCTTTTGATTTTACTCAATACCAGGGTATTACAGACTGGGCTTCACTTCGATTCATTTTCAATCCAAATGTTGAAGAGGCAGGTACTGTATACTATTTTGACAATTTAAATCAAAGCGAAGCTACTGTAGATCCATGTGAAAATACAGAGCCTATATCTACCATCATTGATGACTTTGAGTGTCAGAGAAACTATGAGTATGGAGCAGGTTCACAACTGGTAACAGTAGTGAACAATCCAAAATCTACAACAGCAAACAGTTCAACCAAATGTGGTTTGTACAAAGATCAGCCCAATGAGCCATGGTCTGCATTGTGCGCATTGGTACCTGATGGCGTAGATCTTTCTGTATTCAATCAATTGAGCATCCAGGTGCTTTCAGAAAAAGCAGTTCCTATTTTAATGAAATTGGAAGGAGGTTCAAGTCCTGCAAAAGAAATCTGGACAGAAGTTACCAAAGTAAATGAATGGCAGACCCTTTCTGTTGACTTCAGCAGTGAAAAAGACAACAACCACCAAAGAGTATGTGTATTCTTTAACGGCGGTGTTGAAACCACTACGGTTGACAATTACTACATTGACAACTTCCAGTTCAACCATGCACCATATGATGGATGTATTATGAACTTTGACGATCCTGCCTTCCTTTCTGCAAAGTGGAAGTTTTTCCCTGCAGATGAATCCGGTGGATTTGAATTGGTAGATAACCCCAAAGTTGACAATGTAAACAAATCAGCCAAAGTGGGTAAAGCCATTGAAAAAGCAAGTGGTGAACAACCATGGCAGGGTATGTATACTGATTTGGCATCCTATATACAATTTGGTGGCAACAAGCTGGTAAAAATGAAAGTTTTGTCACCACAAGTGGGAGCCATCACCATGAAATTGGAAAGGCCTTTGAAAGAAGGAGCTCCTTCTTCAGGTGATAATACCATTGTCAACACCAAAGCCAATGAATGGGAAGAACTTACATGGGACTTCTCTACTACCCCAATTGTGGACGACGGACTTTATGCCAGGGTGACACTTATCTTTGACATCAACAATGTACCAACATCAGATGTAGTTTACTACTTTGATGATATCAAATTGGAAGGTGGTAATTGTGGAGATTTGGTTGGCACCAATGATGAAAATGACATAGCAAGTCTCCAAATCGCACCTAACCCGGTAACTTATTTGCTCAACGTAAAACATGCGCAAAGAACGAGCAGGGTTGAGATCCAGGATATTATGGGTCGTAAAATTGCAACTGTTTACAATACAGGAAATTTAGACGAGCAGAGAATTGAAGTTTCAGCACTTAGACAAGGTACTTATGTACTGACCAGTTTTGGTGATGACAACAACATAGTTGGCGTAGCCAAATTTATTAAGTATTGATGTGAAATGATGAAGACAGGAGTCCTTACGGGGCTCCTGTCCCTTTTTATGATCATTTAGATATTCACAAAATGCGTCAATGTATTTTTGTGTGTCTGGTAATTGTATTATCAGCATGCAACAGAGGTGTTACCTATCAAAGACAGGAACTCAAAAAAAGAACATTTCATTATTTTTGGGATCTGGCAGACAAAAACAATTATCAAATTCCGGATCGATACCCTACCCTTACATTTTCCAGCATAGCGGCAACGGGTTTTGGCTTAACTTCTTACATTTCAGGCATAGAAAGTGGTTTTGTCACGAGGGATCAGGGAGCCCAGCGGGTATTGTCAACTTTACAATCGTTATGGCGTTTGCCTCAGGGAGATGCCAAATCAGGTATTTCAGGTTTCAAGGGGTTCTATTACCATTTTCTTAATCTCAATGATGCTATGAGGTATAAAGAAGTAGAGTTGTCAAGCATTGATACGGGGTTGTTGATGGCTGGAGTACTGAGTGTTCAAAGCTATTTTGACAAAGACAATGCTATTGAAAAGCAAATCCGTGACCTTGCAGATCAGCTCTATTTGCGGGTTGATTGGAATTGGATGATGAATGGCCAAAAGACCATGTCGATGGGTTGGCATCCTGAAAAGGGCTTTATACCCGCTCAATGGAAAGGATACAATGAGGCCATGGTTTTGTTGATTATGGCTATGGGTTCTCCAACGCATGGCATACCTGCTTCCTCATGGGACGAATG
Source organism: uncultured Bacteroidota bacterium (assembly GCA_937870795.1). Lineage (GTDB taxonomy): Bacteria > Bacteroidota > Bacteroidia > Chitinophagales > Saprospiraceae > JADKBO01. The sequence continues at coordinate 6,524 of CALMWS010000127.1, forward strand.
GTGTAAAACCTATGAATGGGAGTCATTTATGGGCATTTCAAATGTACAGTTTGATCCTCTGTTTGGACATCAATACAGCCACGTTTGGATAGATTTCAGGGGTATAAAAGATACTTACATGGAGGCAAAAGGAACGGACTATTTTGAAAACTCCAAAAAGGCCACATTAAGCAATCGTGCTTATTGTATTAAAAATCCGGGTAATTTTAAAGGCTATGGATATCAGCAATGGGGACTTACAGCCTGTGATGGACCTTTTAATGGACAAAAACAAATCGATGGTCGGGATATCCAATTTTTTGATTACCGAGCCAGAGGGGCCAGCTCTCAGCAAGTTATAGATGATGGCACCATTGCACCAACAGCTGCGGGGGGATCAATACCATTTGCACCCGAAGAATGCGAAGCAGCTTTAAAAAATATGTGGAACCAGCACTACGATCAATTGGTTGGGCAGTATGGTTTCAAAGATGCATTTAACCTCACTTACCGCGATCCAAAACACCCTGAAGGTTGGTTTGATGTAGACTATCTTGGCATAGACCAGGGACCTATTTTACTTCAAATGCAAAACCATGAAAACGGTTTGATTTGGGATATAATGAAAAAAAATAAATACATAGTAGAAGGACTAAAAAGAGCTGGCTTCTCAGGAGGATGGCTCAAAACCAATGCACTCTCTCAAAAAAACTAAAATTACGTTTTCGATGAAAAAAATATTGTTTTTGTTTGGTTTCATGCTGGCCAATATTGCCGTGATTCATGCGCAATGGACGGTCAGTGGAAGGGTGACTGATGCCAAGGATGGTAGCCCGCTCATTGGAGCTACCGTTGAAGAAATAGGTACATCCAGTGGAACAGTTACCGATTTTGATGGCAATTACTCATTAAGCATCAGTAGTGGTAAAGCCAAAATACAGGTTAAATACGTAGGCTATGCCGCACAGGATATTGTGGTGGGTGATCGGTCTACCATTGATGTGGCCATGTCGGAAGATGGTATTTTGCTGGAGCAGGTTGTTGTGGTAGGATATGGTGTGCAAAGAAAGAGTGATGTGACCGGTTCTATAGCCAGCGTAAAGGGTAAAGAGATAGAAAAGATAGCAACATCCAACATAGAACAAGCATTGCAAGGCAAAGTAGCCGGCTTACACGTGACGCCGGCATCGGGCAATCCGGGAGCAGGTGCGGTTATCAGAATCAGGGGAACCGGGACACTCAACAATGCCAATCCCCTTTATGTTATTGATGGTATGATTACCTATGATGCCTCACTTGTAAACCCACAGGATGTAGAAAGCATTGAAGTGTTAAAAGATGCTTCTGCAGCAGCCATTTATGGTTCCAGGGGTGCAAATGGTGTCATCATCATCACCACCAAAAATGGACGTAATAAACAAAAGGGGCAGATTTCTGTGTCAACCTATTATGGTACCCAGCAAATTACAAAAGAGATTGCTTTACTAAACGGACAAGAATTTGCCACTGCTTACAATCAGTTGAGAGGTCAGTCATATTATCCCGATCCTTCAATATTTGGGGAAGGCACCAATTACCAGAAAGAAATATTCAGAGAGGCCCCCATTTACAATATGCAGTTGTCTGCGAGCGGCGGAAATGAACAAAGTTCATATAATTTCTCGGCTAATTATTTTAATCAGGATGGGATATTAAAAAACACCAGTTTTCAGCGGGGAACCTTCCGCTTAAACTCAGACACCAAATTAAATTCCTGGTTGACCTTTGGAAGTAACTTATCCTTTTTAATTTCCAAAAGCCAAAATGGCCCAAATGTAGTGTCATCTGCCTATAGAATGCCATCTGTGCTTACACCTTATACAGAAGATGGCAGATTTACAGATCCAACCTTTTTTGGATTAGCACTGGGAAACCCTATAGCGGATCAATACTATAAGAGCAACAATTTTAGCAATGGTGAGAGACTTTTTGGAAATGCCTATTTGCAGGCTGATTTGTTGAAGGGACTGAGGTTTAAAACCAATTTTGGGTATGACAGGTCGAGGGATAAATCCAAGTATTTTGAGCCCCAGTTTGAAGTAAGCGCATCCCAAAGAAATGGCTCAGATCGTTTGTCGGTTGGACAAAGTGCCGGAAACAACTGGATTTGGGAACAAACGCTAACTTACAGTCCTGATTTGGGAGAGGAGCACAGTTTGACATTGTTGGGAGGTTATACAGCAGAACAGAGAAGCAGCGAGTGGATTGGAGGTAGTAGAGAGCATTTCCCCGGCACGGTAGATGAATTGTTGTATCTGTCGGCTGGAAATGACACCACCCAGATGAACTATGGAGGAGCTGTTGATGAAGCGCTGATATCTCAATTGTTTAGGGCCAACTATTCATTCAGGAATAAATATTTCCTTACAGCATCCATGCGTAGAGATCAATCCAGCAGATTCACTGAAGTAAACAGGACGGGCTATTTTCCATCTGCAAGTTTTGGATGGAATTTGGGTAGGGAAACATTTGTGGAAAACCTCAATGTATTTACAGATCTAAAATTGAGGGTTAGTTACGGCATCCTGGGCAATCAGGCTTCTGCCAACACCTACCCTTCTGCCGGAGTAGTTAGTAGTGGATTGTACGGGGTGTTTGGAAGTTCAGAAAGTTTAAGCCAGGGTGCAACTTTATTATCCCTTAGCAACCCCAACTTGCATTGGGAAACATCAAGCCAGGCGGATGTGGGCCTGGATGCCTCATTTTTTGATGGTAAGCTGACGGTAGAAGCAGATTGGTACCGAAGATTGACTTACGACATCATTTCTTCTGTGCCTATCCCCAGTTATGTGGGTTCTCAAAGCAACCCTGTTGTCAATACTGCAGAGGTGTTGAACAGAGGCTTTGATTTCAGTGTTAAGTACAACAAATCTGGCAATTTTTCATACAGCATAGGGGCCAATTTATCGCCAGTTCACAATGAGGTAACCAAATTGGCACAAGGGAAGAATGAAATATTTGCTGCCTTCCTGCAGGGGGAACCAGCTTCACATACCATTGTGGGCTTGCCAATTGGTTCGTTTTACGGATACCAGGTTGCGGGTGTTTTCCAAAGTGCAGAAGAGATTGCATCGTCTGCTACCATAGGGGGAGAAAAGCCTGGTGATCTGAAATTTAAAGACATAGATGGCAATAATGTGATCAACGATAAAGACCGTGTTTATCTGGGCAGTCCTATTCCTACCCTAACCTATGGCTTTTCATTCAACTGCGATTACAAAGGATTTGATTTTTCAGCCGATGTTTTAGGAGTAAGTGGTAACAAAGTTTACAATGCAAAAGAAACATTTAGGTTTGGTGTTTACAATTGGGAAAAACATGTGGCAAATGCATGGACAGTAGACAATCCAAGCACCACTGAGCCGCGTGTTACCAATGGTGGACATAATTACAGGGTGAGTGACCGCTTTTTGCAGGATGGAAGTTTTCTAAGACTTCGTACCCTGAGTTTGGGGTACACATTGCCTAAGAGCATTTGTGAAACGATAAAAGTTGGTTCACTGAGGGTGTATGTTTCGGCAAATAATGTTTATACCAAACAAAAATACTCAGGCTATTCACCAGAGTTTGCCAATTCCGGAAATCCGTTTGAAGTAGGATTTGACAACGGCAACTACCCTATTGCGAAATCAACTCAATTTGGTTTGGACCTTAAATTTTAAACAACATGAGTACAAAATATATAATAAAAAATACATTAATCGCATTTTCTGTTTTGTTTATGGTCGGTTGTTCCAGTGATTTCCTGGATCGAAAGCCAAGAGGACAATTGACTTATGACACATTTTTTGAAAATGAAGATCATGCGTTACAAGCTGTCAATGCCATTTACAACATTTACAGGTCATGGGAGTTTACCGCTCTACCCTATTTGGGGGCAACAGACATTGTTAGTGATGACGCCGATAAGGGAAGTACGGAAAACGACGCATTGTACCTTGCCGAAGTTGACAACTTTCAGAGCAATGCCACCAATTCGGTGTATTCGTCTATGTGGACCGGGCATTATCAGGCAATTTTCAGAGCCAATCTTGCCATTGAAAACATCCCAAATATTACTATGAACGAACAGTTGAAAGCAAGGTTATTGGGAGAAGCTAAGTTTTTGAGAGCCTTTGTTTATTTTCGATTGGTTCAATGGTATGGCGACATTCCGCTTATTACTAAGATTTTGACGGAGGATGAATATTTCACACAAAGTCGTACTTCTGCGGGTGAGGTGTACACACAAATTGAAAAGGATTTAAAAGACGCCATTGACGTATTGCCAGAAAAGAGCAAGTATGCACCTGAGGATTTGGGCAGGATTACCAAAGGAGCAGCCAGAGGTATTCTAGCCAAAGTGTACATGGTTAAAAAAGATTATACCAAAGCACTTGAGCAATGTGAAGCCATTATCAGCAGCAATGAGTATAGTTTGATGCCTTCTTACGCCGACATTTTTACTTCCAAAGGGGAACAAGGACCTGAAAGTGTATTTGAAATTTCTGCGGTTGCTTTGCAGGCTGCAGTTGCAGGTCCTGGTGCGAGTCCTTACAACATGGTGCAAGGTGTGCGGGGTGTACCCAACCTTGGCTGGGGATTCAACAGGCCGTCTGATAACCTGGTGGCTGCTTATGAGCCAGGGGATCCAAGAAGGCAGGCTACAGTGATTTATGTGGGTGAGATATTACCTGATGGATCAACCAAAGTGGAAGACAATCCGGATATCCTCAATGAGCGTTACAATCAAAAAGCATGGGTGCCCAAACATGCTGGTTTACAGGACAATGGTCCTGGAAATCTAAGGTTATTGAGGTATGCCGATGTATTGTTGTTGGCGGCAGAAGCTTACAATGAGTTGGGTAATGCATCGGCTGCATTACCGTTGTTGAATCAAATCAGAAAGAGGGCGAGAGGAACTAACAATTTTATATTGACTGATGTTACAACAACGGATCAGTCTCAATTGAGAGAACGGATTAGAAAAGAAAGAAGAGTAGAATTGGCAATGGAACAACATAGGTGGTTTGATTTATTGAGGTGGGGCATTGCCGGTCAAACACTCAAAGCAGCCGGAAAAACCTTTATTGATAACAAGCATGAGTTGTTCCCAATTCCGCAAACTGAATTGGACCTGAGCGACGGTGTCTTGCAACAAAATAGTGGATGGTAAACAAAATAAAGATAAGTTTTTCAATGGTTTTTTGGGTGAGTGTGGTTACTGCACTTGCCCAAAATCATTTAAGTCTGGAGATAAAAAGTTTTGAAAGGCATGCGGCCATAGGTTGGAACCACAGTGGAGAAGCCGCAACCTATTTTCAAATCTTCACAGCTGAAGAAGGAGAAGATTTTAAAGAAGTATTTAAAAGCACTTCTGATAGCTATCTTCATTTTACGGACGCCAATACGTTGGAAAATTACAGGATTTATGTGAGGGCATTGAATGGCTTATCTCAACCCCTTGCAGTTTCTGATACAGTTACAGTAGTTGAGGAAAAGATGACCGATGCAGCATTGGTCGACATGGTACAAGAGGCCCATTTCAGGTATTTTTGGGATTTTGCGCATCCATCATCGGGCATGGCCAGAGAACGCAACACCAGCGGAGACGTAGTGACCACAGGAGGCACAGGATTTGGAATTATGGCCATCCTTGTCGGTATAGAGAACGGTTACATTTCGCGGTCACAAGGATTGCAACGATTGATTAAATTGTGTAGTTTTCTTCAATTTGCTGATAAATTTCATGGTGTATTTCCGCATTGGATGGATGGCCGTACCGGTGATGTTTTTCCGTTTAGTCAGTACGATAACGGGGGTGATCTCGTAGAAACTGCATTTCTTATGGAAGGCTTATTGGCAGCTCGTTCATTTTTTGATGGGTCTGATGCCGAAGAGCAAGCGCTCAGAAAGATCATCACCAAATTGTGGGAGGCCGTTGAATGGGATTTTTATACCAAAAACAACAGTGGTATTTTGTATTGGCATTGGTCGCCTCAATACCAATGGCAAATCAACCACGCCATTCGGGGTTACAACGAAGCCCTGATTGTATATCTACTGGCAATATCATCGCCAACACACAGCATTGCCCCATCTTACTGGAAATCGGGATGGGCAGGAGGTAACTATAAAAATGGGCTATCCTATTATTCCCTTCCTTTGCCGGTTGGTCCGGCATATGGGGGACCCTTATTTTTTGCGCATTATTCCTATCTGGGCTTTGATCCGCGCGGCATTAAAGACGCATATTGTAATTATTTTTATCAAAACACCCAGCATACTCTGATCAACAGAGCTTATTGTATTTCCAACCCTTTGAAGCACAAGTCTTATTCAGCTGAATGTTGGGGGATAACCGCAAGTGATGATCCGGGTGGCTATTTGGCACATGAGCCTGTAAATCGCGACAATGGCACCATCTCACCTACGGCAGCCTTATCATCGTGGCCATATACACCCACTTATAGTATGGATGCTTTAAAGTATTTTTATTTTAAGGAAGGCGAAAAACTTTGGGGTCAGTATGGCTTTTATGATGCTTTTAATCCGAGTAAAAACTGGTATGCAAGCAGCTATCTGGCCATAGACCAGGGTCCCATTGTAGTAATGATGCAAAACCATAAAACAGGTTTGCTTTGGAACCAGTTTATGAAAAACGATGAAATCAAAGAAGGACTGACAAAAATTGGTTTTGTTGCAGATGTTAGTACTATTGGCAATGAGGTATATGAATTAAACACAGCAACACTCTATCCTTCACCTTCGTCAGATGGATTTTTCATAAATACAAGCCATCTTCCTTCACGTATATCGGTCATAGATAACATTGGAAAAAAGGTAGAAGAAACAACAGATTATAGGGGGCAAATGATGGCAACAAACTTGTGCCCGGGCCTTTATTTTGTAAAAATTTACTTTGGAACTTCGGTGGTCATTAGACCGTTTGTTAAGATTTAAGCGTTGAATTTCAGTGGTTTGTAATTGCGGTAATGATAAATAAACAACTTTACCTGACTGAGTGCGTTGTATTCTTAGTGGCAGATAATTTGCCATAAATTTTGTTATTTTGCAATGGCTAAAGTTAGATGAATGAAGTTTTTTGAACAATTTGACCTAAAACAACTTGAAAACCTTGAGTTATTGGCAAAACAAGTGGTTGAGGGCTTTATCATCGGACTGCACAAAAGCCCTTTTCATGGATTTTCTGTTGAATTTGCTGAACATCGTTTGTACAACCAGGGAGAATCTACCAAAGACATAGACTGGAAGGTTTATGCCCGAAGCGACAAAATGTTTGTCAAGAAATATGAAGAAGAAACCAATCTTAGATGTCAGTTGATCATAGATACTTCTTCATCAATGTACTATCCGCAGGAAGAAGGTAAACTCAACAAACTGCAGTTTTCGTCTATAGCCGCAGCTTCCATTATGAATTTATTGAGAAAGCAGCGGGATTCATTTGGCCTGAGTTTGTTTGACCATCGACTGGTAGCCCATACAATATGTAAGTCGTCTACCACCCACTATCAATTGCTGCTCACCTATCTTGAAAAATTAATTCAGGACAAAGAAGAACAAAAAACTACGGCAGCAGCCGATGCTCTTCATCAAATTGCCGATGCCATTCACAAGCGATCGTTGGTTATCATATTTAGTGACATGTTTGACAATGGAGAGGATATAGAAAAGATGTTTTCAGCGCTCCAGCACCTTAAGTACGCGAAACACGAAGTAATCTTGTTCCATGTTACTGATAAAAAGCACGAGCTGGAATTTGAATTTGAGAATCGTCCAATTGAATTTGTGGATTTGGAGTCCGGAGAAAAAGTGAAATTGCAAAGCAACGAAGTGAAATCTTATTATGTAGGGAAAGTAAAGGAATTTACAGAAACATTGAAGATGCGTTGTTTGCAGTATAAAATTGAATTTATGGAAACAGACATTAATGAAGGCTTTGTGCCGGTATTACAGACTTATCTGGTTAAAAGGAGTAAATTAAATTAAACCCATAAAAATAACATCCCATCATGTCAAATGCATTTTTTAAAGTACCGGTTGCCAAAAATGAGCCGGTATTGTCTTACGCACCGGGGAGTAAGGAAAGGAAAGAAGTTCAGGATGCCATCAAAAGTATGAAATCAAAGGTGGCCGATATTCCAATGTACATTGGGGCAGAAAAGGTCAAATCAAAGAAGAAAGTAGCCATTCATTCTCCCCACGACAGAGAGAAAACCATTGCTCATTATTATGCAGGAGATAAAAGTCATGTGCAGGCTGCCATAGAGGCCGCGTTGAAGGCTAAGGCGTCATGGGCTGACATGCCATGGCAAGACAGGGCAGCTATTTTTCTCCGTGCAGCTGATTTGATGGCAGGCCCCTACAGGGCAAAGATGAATGCGGCGACCATGATAGGGCAAAGTAAAAATATTTACCAGGCAGAAATTGACTGTGTGTGTGAGATGGCTGATTTTTTCAGGTTTAATGTGCAATACATGACTGAAATTTATCAGATTCAGCCAGAGAGCGCCGCTGGTACATGGAACAGGCTTGAATACAGGCCGCTGGAAGGATTTGTATTTGCACTGACGCCATTTAATTTCACATCCATTGCCGGAAATTTGCCGGGAGCTCCAGCATTAATGGGCAACACAGTTGTGTGGAAGCCGGCAGAAACCCAAATTTATTCTGCCCAATTGATTATGGAAATCCTTTTGGAGGCAGGCTTGCCAGCTGGGGTGATCAACCTGGTATTTGTTGATGGACCGACTGCCGGAAGTGTTATTTTTAGCCACCCGGATTTTGCAGGACTTCATTTTACAGGAAGCACCGGGGTTTTTCAGAAGTTGTGGCAACAAATTGGTCAAAACATTGGACAATACAGGAGTTATCCAAGAATAGTGGGAGAAACAGGTGGCAAAGACTTTGTAATGGTTCATGCCTCAGCTGATGCCAAACAGGTGGCAACAGCCTTATCCAGAGGTGCCTTTGAGTTTCAGGGGCAAAAATGCAGTGCCGCCTCCAGGGCTTATATACCCGCTTCCTTGTGGAAAAAAGTGGAAAAACATCTGACCGATGATCTTAAATCCTTTAAAATGGGCAGCCCTGAAGATTTTGGCAATTTTATCAATGCAGTGATTGATGAAAGGGCGTATGACAAGATCACCAGCTATATAGAAAATGCAAAGAAGGATAAAAAAGTAAAGGTAATAGCAGGAGGAAAGCACAGCAAGAAAAAGGGCTTTTTTATTGAGCCGACCGTGATTTTGGCTGAAGAACCTGGTTATGTGACCATGTGTGAAGAACTTTTTGGCCCTGTGTTGACCATTTATGTCTATAAAGATGACCAATATGAGGAAACCCTCAAATTGGTAGATGGCACATCACCTTATGCATTGACGGGCAGCATATTTTCAAATGACAGGTATGCAACCATGAAGGCTATAGATGCATTGAGAAATGCTGCAGGCAACTTTTATATTAATGATAAGCCTACTGGTGCTGTTGTAGGTCAACAACCTTTTGGAGGCGCCAGGGGATCGGGAACCAACGATAAGGCAGGCTCCGTTTTGAATTTGTATCGATGGATATCACCGCGTACCATCAAAGAGAACTTTGTTCCACCTTCAGATTACAGATACCCATTCCTGCACAGTGGAAAATAATACTTAATAAAAAATTGATATATTTGCCACGAATAAAACTAACAACATAACAATGAAGCGAATCACACTATTTGTTGCCTTATTTATTACAACCGGACTTTTTGCTCAAAAAAGAATTGTTTGGTTTGATGCAGGTCTGAAAGTACAGTACGGTGCCTCTGGCTTTTACAGCGGAGCCATTGAAAAAGCTACGGGATACAATCATGAATTGAGTTATTCATCTGGTTTCGGCTACGGCGGTAAGTTGGGTATCAACTGGCAGTACAATGGCTTGTCACTGGAAGCATTTTATAACAAGAGTCGACAGGACGTAGAAGTTACCAATGCTGGCGAGCCCAGTTATTCTTATGAATGGAAAGCAATGGACTTTTATGCATTGTACCGAAATGCCAAAAACCTGGGTTATTTTGAATTGGGTCCAAAGGTTTCACTTTTGCGTCAAATGGATAAAATCCAGGGCAATACGGCTTCTGACGTAAAATCAAATTTCAACAACACCAATTTTGCGGGTGTACTTGGTTTTGGTGCCAATATTTTGGGTAATGACGGAAGGTTTAGCGGAATTCTGGGTTTGAGATTTGAATATGGATTTACTGACATTGTAAAAACAGGGGCCACAGGTCATCCACTTCCAGCGGGTGTAGCTGAAAGAAAGCCAACCAACCCATATTTTGCAGGACTCGTATTTGAATTTAACTGGGGAATTGGATATTTTGGCAAAGCACAATGTGGTGCCAGATCCAAATTCATTATGTTTTAATGAGTTATCAAAAGAGAACAAAAGCCGGCGATTTAAGTCGGCTTTTTTTTTGAAAAATGCATCACAGAAATTATTTTTTACTATCTTTGCAGCCGCTTAAGCCGCCGAAGTGGTGGAACTGGTAGACACGCTGGACTCAAAATCCAGTGCTAGCGATAGTGTGCGGGTTCGAGTCCCGCCTTCGGTACAAGAGGCCCTTTTGAGGGCCTTTTTTATTTTACTTAATTTGGTTCGGTTTTTGATTTATGTATCATTACATTGTTCTAAAGCAAAGTAATGGAAGAAAAATACCATACAATACCTTTTAAAATTTGTCAGGTCGCTGATCTGGATAAAGATGACCGGTTGGCGGTTGAGGAGGCGATCAGGCAATTGTCACTTTCTTATGCTCCTTATTCTCATTTTCAGGTAGGTGCTGGTATTACTTTGGATGATGGCAGTGTATTGGGAGGCTCCAACCAGGAAAATGCTTCCTATCCGCTATGTATGTGTGCTGAGCGGGTTGCACTTTATCATTTATCAGCTTTCAAGCCTGGTGGTAAAATAAAAACGCTGGCGATTACTGCACAAAACCATGATGGCCTGATAGAAAGGGCGGTATTCCCCTGTGGTGCCTGCAGACAGGTAATTTTAGAATATGAGAGGCGACAAAATAGCCCCATAAGAATACTTATATACACCCGAAGTGGCCAGACTTATATTGTAGAAGGGGCCACTTCCATCCTACCCTTTGCTTTTGATGAAAGTTTCTTGTCGAAACAGGATTAAAGCATTGCCTGCCTAAACAGGGCTACACCGCCGTTGATGATGTATTGAATGCCAATGGACATTACAATAAAGCCCATAATGCGTGAGATGGCTTTGAGTCCGCCTTCACCCATCAACTTGCTCAACGCGGGGGCAGTTTTAAGGGTTACATAAACCACTCCACCACACAATACAATTACACCCATAATGCCAATTCTTAACCACCAGTCGGCATAAGTTGTATAATAACCAATAAGCAGGGAAATTGAACCGGGGCCTGAAAGCATGGGCATAGCCATAGGAGAGAAGGAAATATCACTTTTGTGCATGGCTTCTTGCCTGACTTTCTGGTCAACGGCCTTGTGTTGTTCAAACTTGCCGCTAAGCAGAGAATAACCAGATGCAAGGATAATTAAACCACCTGCAGCCCGCATCGCATTAACGTTGATGCCAAAAAAAGTAAGGATGAGGCTTCCGGCCAGAAAAAATGCAAGTAGGATGAGCGTAAAGTAGATGCTTGTCTGTCTGGCCGTAATGGCTCGCTCCCGTGCAGTATGATCTTTTGACAATGCCAGAAACAAAGGCACGGCGCCAAGCGGGTTGACTACTGAGATCAGAGAAGCAAAAACTGCGACAAACATATCAAAATATAATTTTGTGATTAAACATATTTTATAACGTAAACGGATTATAATTTGTTCATTAACGCAAAGTTAAAATTTAATTTCAATATACTTTTCAAGAAATCCTTGTTTTAAATTGGGTGAAACGGTAAAATACGTACGCTATTACCACAATACCAGTATTTTATACATTATTGATAAAATAACTATTGGGTAATTATTAACAAAATGTACAACTAAATGGATGCGATTGGTGTTTTAGATGATACAAATGATGCTAGTAATCACATGGATTGTGTTTTCTCAGGCCGTTTGATTCTGTTATCTTTGCGTATATTTATTATCATGCAGTATAAAAACAATATTCTTGAAACCATTGGCAATACACCAATGGTAAAATTGAACAAAGTGGTAGATGGACATCCTGCCCTTGTTTTGGGTAAAATTGAAACTTTTAACCCTGGCAATTCAATAAAAGACCGGATGGCTTTAAAAATGATTGAAGATGCTGAACAATGCGGTAAAATCAAAGCAGGTGGAACCATCATTGAATGTACTTCCGGAAATACTGGTATGGGTTTGGCCATTGCCGCTTGTGTGAAGGGCTACAAATGTATTTTCACAACCAGCGATAAGCAGAGCAAAGAAAAAATTGACTTGCTCAAAGCCTTGGGGGCTGATGTAATCGTTTGTCCAACCAATGTTGAACCTACAGATCCGCGCTCCTATTATTCAGTGGCCGAAAAACTGAGCAAAGAAATTCCCAATTCATTTTGGTGCAACCAGTATGATAACTTATCCAATACCCAAGCCCATTATGAATCAACCGGACCTGAGATTTGGCAGCAAACGGATGGTAAAATAACCCATTTAATAGTAGGGGTAGGAACTGGAGGCACTGTATCCGGTACCGCCAAATACCTAAAGGAGCAAAATCCAAACATCAAGGTATGGGGTATTGATACCTATGGCAGTGTGTTTAAAAAATACAAAGAGACAGGCGTCTTTGATGAAAAAGAAATTTATCCCTACATCACCGAAGGAATTGGTGAAGATATTTTGCCCAAAAATGTCAATTTTGATTTGATTGACCATTTTGAAAAGGTAAGTGACAAAGATGCTGCTATTGCTGCCAGGAGATTGGCCAGAGAAGAGGGTATTTTATTGGGTTATAGCTGCGGCAGTGCCATGGCAGGTTTTCATCAACTTGCCAATAGGTTTAATGAAAATGACGTTGTGGTTATTATCTTTCACGACCACGGAAGCAGGTACATTGGTAAAATTTTCAATGATGACTGGATGCGTGAAAGGGGCTTTCTTGATGTAGAGTTGAAAGTGAAAGATGTGTTGAGCAAGAAAGTATCTAAAAACTTTATTTCTGTAGATAAAACAGAAAAGATAAAAGATATACTGCAATTGATGAAAGCCAACGATATTTCTCAATTACCGGTGAGTCAGGGTGATGAAATGATTGGTTCCATCACCGAATCCAAAATACTTGAGCACATCTTAAACAACCCTTTAAAAAATGCAGACACGCAGGCAGGAGATATTTTGGATCCGGCATTTCCAATTGTTTCTCTTGACATGCCTGTGAAAGAGCTCAACAAATACATTTCAAAATCCAATCCCGCGGTCATCGTCAAAGACAATATGGGAGCAAGACATATAGTAACGCAATACGATATCATTCAAGCTCTTTAAAATTAAGCCATGATAATATTGAATGATGGTGCAGTAAAACAAAAAATCCAGCGGTTGGCTTACCAGATTGCAGAGAACAATTTTGAGCAAGATGAAATCATCCTGGCTGGAATTAACAACAACGGCTACGGTTTTGCACGCTTATTGGAAAAAAAACTAAAAAAAATCATCGACACCCAAATATCCATCAGACGGGTAAGGCTAAATCCTGCCAATCCGCTTGCTTCCGAAGTTGTATTTGAGCCTAAGCTCGATGATCTGGCTTCCAAGGCAGTGATCATTGTAGATGATGTTGCGAATACAGGCAGAACTATCTTTTATGCCTGTAAGCCGCTGATGGACCTGCTGCCTTCCAAAATTGAGGTAGCCGTACTGGTAGACAGGAAACACAAACAGTTTCCTATAAATGTAGATTATGTAGGCCTTTCACTTGCTACCACACTCAAAGAAAATATATCTGTAAAAATATTGGGTGTGGATGAAATGGAAGTACATCTTGACTAAAGTTTCTAACCTCCAATACCCGCCACTGCATTGGATCTGAAAGAGAAACAGCCCCTGTCGTTGAATACAGAGTACGTTGATGTGCTCAATCAACTCGAACAGTCCAAAGGTCATTTTTTTATCACAGGCAAAGCAGGTACAGGCAAGTCTACCCTACTCCAGCTTTATCGGAATACCACTCAAAAAAAATTTGCAGTGCTCGCCCCTACCGGCATTGCTGCCTTAAATGTAAGAGGTCAAACTATTCATTCTTTTTTTGGCTTTCCGCCGCGTATGCTGGACAGATCAGAAATTGTAAGACGCAAAGATTATAGGTTTTTCAATCAGTTCGACGGAATTATCATCGATGAAGTTTCGATGGTTCGTGCAGATTTGTTGGATAATATCGATTTGTTTTTGAGGATTCAACGCAATACTGACCGTCCTTTTGGAGGTGTGCAAATGATTTTTTTTGGTGATCTGTTTCAATTGCCTCCGGTTATCTCATCTGATTTTGAAAGGAAATACTTCAGAGAACATTACGATAGCCCTTATTTTTTTTCTGCAAAGGTTTTTGATCAAGGCAGGGAATTGACCATGATTGAATTGCATCAGGTATTCAGACAAGACGAGCGTCATTTCATCAGGCTACTTGACAATATTCGACAAAGAAGCTTTGATTATGATGACCTTATGGAGTTGAATGAGCGTGTTGGTGAACCACCTTCTGACGTTCAATATTTAATTAATCTATGCGCAAGAAATGCAACAGCCGATCAGATCAATAAAGAAGCATTACAGCGACTGGATGAAACACCACGCATTTTTAGTGCGCGGATTGAAGGTGATTTTCAACCCTCTTATTATCCTACTGAGACACAATTGTTACTAAAGCGGGGTGCTCAGGTTATGTTTGTAAAGAATGATTTGCAAAAACAATTTGTGAATGGCACCCTTGGAATTCTAAAACAGATAGAAGACGATGAATTGATGGTGGATATCATGGATGAACACGGCCATGAAAAAACCATTAAGGTGAGCCGATTAAGTTGGGAAAACATCAAATATCGACCTGATCTGGTTGATCCCACCAAAATAAATGCCGATGTTACGGGCAGTTTTACTCAATTTCCTTTGCGTTTGGCATGGGCCATCACCATCCACAAAAGTCAGGGTAAAACATTTGACAGGGTTTCAATCGATATGGGTAATGGGGCTTTTGAGGCAGGCCAGACTTATGTAGCCTTATCGAGGTGTAGGCGGTTGGGAGGAATTTATCTAAAGAAAGCCATCCAGCCGAAGGATATAATTGTAGATCCTTTGATTCTGGAGTATTACGAAAGTATGAAACGGTGGGGATAAAGATAGCTTTTCACCCCATTTATGAATATCCTTTGCCAGGTGGACACAGATTCCCGATGGAAAAATATGGCTTGCTCAAACAGCAAATTATATACGAAGGAGTTTTTGATGAAAGTTGTTTTTTTGCACCAGGTGCCATGAGAGAAGAGGATGTTCTTATAACCCATTCTCCAAATTATTGGCAAAAGTTAATCCATCAACAATTAACCGAAAAGGAAATAAGAAAGATTGGCTTCCCTATGTCGTCATTGCTGGTCGAAAGGGGAAGACACATAGCCATGGGGACCTATATGTGTTGTTTACACGCGATGGAAGCTGGAGTATCCTTAAATGTAGCGGGCGGTACACACCATTCTTATAGGGACCACGGCGAGGGATTTTGTATATTCAACGATTTGGCCATTGCAGCAAATTTGTTGTTAACAGCCCAGGGTCTTAATAAAGTTTTGATTGTAGATTTGGATGTACACCAGGGTAATGGTACAGCCAGTATCTTCAAAGACGAGCCAAGGGTATTTACTTTCAGCATCCACGGTGAAAAAAACTATCCTGTCCGAAAAGAAAAATCTGATTTGGATATAGCTTTGGCTGATGGGACTGATGACCTCATTTATCTGTCAGTATTAGAAGAAAATCTGATGGCTATTATGCAAAATTTCAAGCCACAGTTTATTTTGTATCAGGCGGGTGTGGATGTGTTAAAGACAGATAAATTGGGCAGACTGGCATTGAGTCAGGAAGGATGCAAAAGGCGTGATGAAATGGTTATGAAAATTGCCAAATACCATCAGGTGCCTATCGCGATTACCATGGGAGGAGGTTACTCGCCCAAACTCAAAGATATTCTCAACGCACATACCAATACCTTTAAAGCTGCAAAAGATATTTTTGAATAACCTATCTTTACATAGAATATTTTCAATTGCCAAAAAATGAAGTTGTATTATTCCATTGGAGAGGTTGCCGAATTGTTGCAGGTAAAAGCCAGCACTTTGCGCCATTGGGAGAAAGAATTTCCTCAATTGAGACCTCAAAAGTTGCGAAGTGGCGAAAGGAGATATATTGAGGCGGATATAATTTTATTGAAAGAAATTATAAATCTGCGTCATGAGAAAGGATTTACAATTGATGGCAGCAGAAAGGTTCTAAGCCAAAAAGTACCTATTGAAATTCAATCAGACCAATTGCATTTAATAGAGCAACAATTGAATACAATGAAAGTACAACTTGAAAAACTAAGAAAGTCAATAGATCCTATTGAGGGGAAATAATATTGGTTCCAACATAGTTTATATTGCCATTGTTTACCATTACGGGTACAGCAGAAGCAACATTTCTTTTCACCACACAATTCTCAAGGGTTAGACTTCCATTGTTTTTGATAGTGTGTAGTGAAACATTTGACGTAATGAATTGAATGTTTTTTACTGACAATGTATTGGCACTTAACACCTCCAACGCAGCATCATTGACAGCTGATATGGTAACAGGCATTATATTTTGATTCAAGATGGAAATATTTCTGTCAATGATCAATTTACTAGTTATTGTTATGTTCTGTCCGCTTAGTAACGGATCGAATGTTATAATTTGGCCGTTTTCTGCGCACAAGATGGCTCTCCTCAAACTACCGGCACCGCTGTTGTTGGTATTGGATACTACCTGGTTGCAATCAAAAGGAGTATCATTTGACCAAACTGGTCCCACAGGACTACCTCCCAATTTCATGATGCCATTTGATTGATTGAGTGCATCCAATACCAGGGTTCCGCTCCCTGTATTAAAATGGTATAAAGCCAGCGTCTGCGCATCTACAGCAAAAGGGTCTTGTGGGACACTAAAATTTGAAGTATATCTTATTACGTTTGAAATGCGGAATTCGTCGATCCAACCATTGTAATAAAGTGAACCGGGGTAGTCGTGTTTTTCTGCACCCAGTACCAAATATGGATCGCTATTGGGTTGTGCTGTGGGTCTGTTGTCTCTGTAAGAGATGTCACCTATGGCAGATGAGGATGAAAGACTGCCGTCTAACAAGCCATCCACAAAAAGTCTTATCTCACCATTACTTGCTTTGCGGGTTACCGCTATGTGATGCCACATACCATTGTCGACTATGGTATTGCCGCAAACACCTTGTGGTCCGTTGTTTAATCGCTCAACACCTACCATCAATTTTCGATTGCCTAGTCCTATACTATAATCCCCGTAGTCCCCTGGTCCGTCTACATCTCTATCAACCATAATATTGCTAAAATACCATTGACTTGCATCACACACGGTTGCTATATTATCTCCAGCATTGGCTTTCATCCAAAATTCGATGGTGAAGTCACCTCCTACATCTACTGGTTTGGGAGGATTGTCAATGGGTATTTTAATCCTGTCGATGTCGGAGGCGCCATTGCCGTAAAAACGAATAGAGCTTTGCTGACCTGATCCCAGATAGCATTGAATTAAAATAATTATTGTGACAACGATTCTCATGTGTAGACAGGTTTATCATTAAACGTAACCGTACAAAGATCCCCCCTTTTTACACAATTGATCGACCTTATCCTTTACTTTCTGATCTGCTTCCAAAACCGGAGCATGGTGCGTTTTGATTCTGGCATCGATGATCAGCGGTCCTTTGCATCCCCAGTGTTTATCCTGGGTGAAAGATTGAAAGCCATAGATATCAGTAGCCGGATTGGATCTTGTAAAAGTGACCCATAAAAAATTGTTGAGGTTTGTACTTGTAAATTCTGCATCATCGCATAAGACTACCAACGGAAAATCATTGAGATTGATGGATGTATACGCATTTGTAATGACTTCTATTTCATGAGAAGCGTGCTCGTGGTCTTTCCACTTCGGCAATGATAAAATCAGGATTCCTGGTAATGCCACTTTTGCTTGTTTTACAACTTCAATTGCTGGTAGTTGAGGACAATTCGTTGCCAAAGCTCTTATTTCTTGCCCTCTGCAGGCCATGATTACTTTAGAACCTGCATTCCATCCGTTACCCGAATAATCTAGCGTATCTATGGTTGTTTTGGTGTGGAAATGCAAGTCGCGCCTCCAATCAACGCGCGATAAAAAGTGGGCAAAAAACTTTTCGATGTTGTGTGCTTTTATCGGCGCATCTGCTTCATCAGCAGCAATGATGAGGTATTTTGCCAGCGATGTCTGTCCACTGCCAATAATTCTATTTGCAATGGTTAGAATTTCCTCAGGCACTCTTTCTCTAAAAGGCATATACCTGTCTTTGGCGGTAGCAAGTAATAAAGGATGCACCCCGGCTGCATCTACAGCATAAATAGAGGTAGCACCTGGGAATTCCTGAGGAGTGAGATCTTTTACAATCTGGTGGATGAGGTAGCCAAAACTTGAGTCTTCCTGAGGGGGTCTTCCTACCACAGTGAAATGCCACAGTGCATCCTTTCGATGATAAACCTTATCTACTTTCATTAATGGGAAATCGTGCTGAAGACTATAGTAGCCCAGGTGATCGCCAAAAGGTCCTTCGGGCTTTTTCATGTTCTTTACAATGGTACCCGTAATAACAAAGTCTGCATCTGATGACAACAGATGGTTGTTTTCATCCCGCCAATACCTGAATCGTCTACCGGCTAACAAGCCAGCCATTGTCATTTCTGTGATGTTTTCGGGCATGGGCATAATGGCTGAAAAAGCATGTGCCGGTGGCCCGCCTACGAAAATACTGCATTTAAAGTCTTCATCACATTGATTGTATAGTTGATGATGAATGCCTATGCCTCTGTGCAGCTGATAATGAAGACCGATTTCTTTATCTGTTTCGTATTGGTTACCTGTTAACTGGATCCTATACATGCCAATGTTGCTCTTCATTACACTGGAAGTTGAGGGAGGCAGGGTACACACTTGTGGCATGGTAACGAAAGCACCACCATCCATAGGCCATGAATGGATCAGGGGCAATTTGCTGACAGTCGTTGTGCCGTAAACAACCGGGGGCCGCCAAAAAGATTTTTTGGGCAAAGCATATATGGCATGGGGTGCGGTAAGTATTGTTTTGCCAGGGTTGCGAAAAGCGGATGCCGGATCAGCCTTAATTGCCATGAGTGACTGGACTTTGGCAAGCGTATGTCTAAAAAGAAAATTAGTTCTGTCGTAGGTTCCATAAAGGTTAGAAACCGCTTGAAATGGACTGTGTTCTATTTTTTCAAACAAAATGGCAGGCCCTTGATTTTCAAAAATCCTCCTGTGAATTTCAGCCGCCTCCAGGTAGCCTGAAACCACTTCTTTCACCCTGATCAGCTGACTGTTTACCTCAAGATCATTAACAGCATTTCTCAGCGAATCATACATTATGAAGTTGTTTTTTTTGATAAACAATTTAACAATCACTTGGTTGATTCATTTCCACCTACAATTACTTCCAGCATTGAATTTCTGACCAAATATTTTTTAGCAAGATTCATGATGGTTTGAGCATTAATCGTAAGAATTTCCTGTATGAAATTTTCAAAGTGACGTTTATCTGCAAAATCCAACTCCAGTGATCTTAAAAAGGACATTACATTTAATGGCCCATCAATCAGATTCAGGAAATTGCCCAAAAGATAGTTTTTAACCATTTGTAATTCTTCATCATCAACCGCTTCGTTTTGCAGGATATCCATTTGTTTGTAAATCTCTTCGATTGCTTTTTGTTCCGTACCTGTTGCAACCTCGGTTTCTATGTAAAAATAGCCATCAAAAATAAGATGATCAATCACAGAATAGATATTATAGGTTAAACCTTGTTCCTCACGGATACTTGTCATAAGTCGTGAACCAAAATACCCTCCCAAGATGGTGTTGAGAACATAAAATCCGGCAAAATCTTCGTGGTGTCTGTTGAAAAGTCGTCGGCCAATTTTGATGGATGACTGATGTTTGTTTTTGCTTGGAACGATGATTTTATTATGGCCGGTTTTAGTTTCAATTTGAGGATTAATGAGTGAAGTTGCATTTTTTTGCTGGTGACCTAAGTGTAAATCCAGACTTTGCACCATTTTATCATTGATTTTGCCGCCGAGTAACATAAAGCAATGATTGTTGCCATAGGCATGGTGATGGTGCTCCAACAAATCATCTCTTTCGATGGCCGTTATAAATTTTTCTTCGGTATTGTAGCCATAAGGATGGTGTTGGCCATAAAGGTTCTCGGTAAAGATTCTGTAATTGACCAATTCATTTTTGGATAAATCGAGTTGTAATTTCTCGATATTGGTCTTTTTGTATTTCTCTAATTCAGCTTCCGGGAATATCGGATCATATAATATTTCTTCTATGACCGGTAAAAGTTTTTCAAAATGTCTGCTCAAGCCGGATAAAGAGAGAAAAGTATAATCAAGATTGGCACCGGTTCTTAAGGCAGAGCCATAATAGTCTACCGATTCAGCTATATGGCCTGATAAATAAGTCTTGGTGCCCTCCCTCATAAGCGCTGAGGTGATTTTGGACGCCATTTTTTTACTTTCGAGCAGTCTGGCACCTCTGAAGACAATGTCTAGCCTCACAATTTCCTGAGTACCCATATTTATAAGAGAAATAGGAATGCCGTTTGAGAGGCTTATTTTATCACTTTTTGGAAAAGCAAATTCTTCAATTCTTTTGTAACCAGGTCCTTTTTTCCAATTTATTTTCATGGATGACTTTGTGCTGCTAAAGTAAGAAAGCTTTTGATTGCAGTGACTTTAAAAGGGTATAATTTTTTCTTCTTTCACCTCTATTTTAAACTATTACAATTATTTACGTATGTAAATAATAATTATGTTTAAATTTTTGTCAAAAAGTATTGACAAGTTTAGAAAAAGACAATATATTTGTCATATTAAAGACAAAATACTTAGCCATGCATTTTGATTTACCCATTATACAACCGACCGTCAAAGGAAGGGGTGCTATGATCAACACGCAGAATCGCTTTAGCAATGAGGTCAGAGATGAAAAACCCTGGATTTGGGATTGGGAAGGAGAGGATATAAATTTGAAAACTCAATTTATTGATACCTATCCAAAGACTATAGTGAATAAAGTAGATAGTCCGGATGTAGGGCTTGAGTATTCATTGAATCCATATCAGGGGTGTGAACATGGCTGTGTTTATTGTTATGCCAGAAATACGCATCCTTATTGGGGCTACAGTGCTGGTTTGGATTTTGAGACCAAAATTTTGGTAAAAAGGAATGCCCCGGAATTGCTGGAAAAGCTCTTGAAAAGTAAGACATGGCAAGGCTACCCCATCATGTTGTCTGGAAATACAGATTGTTATCAGCCCATTGAAAAACAATTAGAGATCACCCGGTCATTGCTAAAAGTATTCTTAAAATATAAACACCCTGTGGGCATTGTAACCAAAAATGCACTGATCCTAAGAGATCTTGACATATTGAAAGAATTGAACAAACATAAGTTGATCAGTGTGGCGATTAGTTTAAATACTCTGGATGAAGATTTGCGACGGGTTTTGGAACCGCGTACCAGTAGTGTACAGAAAAGAATAGAGACAATAAGGGCTTTGAGTAAGGAAGGAATTCCTGTCACAGCCTTAGCTGCGCCCATCATCCCCGGACTTAATGATACAGATATTTTGCCATTGGCTAAGAAAGTATCTGAAGCTGGTGCAAGGAGATTGGCCCATATTGTAGTCAGATTAAATGGTGACTTAGCTGAAATTTTCACCAATTGGCTGGAGCATATTTACCCTGATAGGAAAGAAAAAGTTCTAAACAAAATTAAAAGCCTTTTCGGAGGAAAGTTGGGGAGTTCCCAATTTGTCGAACGAATGAAAGGCAGTGGGAAAATAGCGGATATTATCCATCAACAATTTGACATGGCCAAAAAGCTCTACATGCTTAAAGATGAAAAATTTCAATACAACCTTGATTTATACAGAGCAAGGTCGGGTCAGCAATTGGAATTATTTGCCTGAACATTTAAAGGGAAAAACGCATGAAAGAAATAAAAGAAAATAGGCTAAATGCCATCATTCAAGTCTTAACTTTTGGCCATGGCTTTCTTATGGCAAAATGTCAAGTCAACCTTTTTGGGCATTGGCAATAACTTTGATATTCTTTTTTTGTAAAGAAAAGGTAAGGTCTTTATCCATAATAAAACCTTCACCATCCACGTGAAAGTAGTCTTGCTTGTGGATTTTAATTTGTAAAGATGAAGTCCTGAAACTCGTGACCAATGGGCTTTGGTGAATGGTCTTTGTCAGCATGCGATATGATGCTAACAAATACTTATACACGGGTGCTTCTTTCAATAATATTACATCCATTAAACCATCGTCAAGTGCCGCGGTTGGCGCTATGGTAAAATTGTAACCATACATAGATGCATTGGCAACAATTGCAGCTGCAAAGTTGCCATTGATAGTACCTTCATCCCAAGTGAGTTCAAGGTTAAGAGGTGCGAAATGACGAATTTCCTTAAGAGAGGTAGTCAGGTATGGTATGAAGCCTCGTTGCTTGTTATATTTGGTTAAATAGGCTACCCTTGCGTCAAAGCCGAGGCCTGATACATTGATAAAAAATTTATCGTTGACCTTGCAGGTGTCAACCCAAATGCTTTGACCATGTTTGAGTATTTCAAAGGCTTTAATGGCATCTCTACCAAGACCAAGGTGCATTGCAAATCCATTTCCACTGCCACTAGGAAGTATGCCCAACTGTGTTTGTGTACCAGCCAGAACCGAAGCTACTTCATTGACCGTGCCATCACCGCCGGCTGCTGCAACAATGTCAAATCCATTTTGGATACCGTTTAGTGCAAGATCACATGCATGTCCGGCATGTTGGGTAAATACCACATCCATTTCAAATTGTCCTTCATTGAGGCGCTGAAGATTTTTCTCAAGGTTGCTCTTGGCATTAGTGCCTGAAAAGGGATTTGCAATGACCAATAGTTTTTGTTTCATGATCTAAATACAAAATATCGGTTCATTAAAAAATTGAAAAAGAAGCCAACAAAGCAAGCCACACCAACCCTTGCATAAACAAAAGGCAGGTTAAAGTTTTCTACAATAAAAAATACGCCCGATGTGTTGAGAAAAATGGAGAAAAAATTGGTAAAAACAAACCTAAGCAGCTGGTTACTCAGTCTGCCAGTCCTTTTATTAAACACCCAGATGCGGCCCAAAAAAAATGATGTGGTAGCCCCTGCCAAGCCACCCAAAGTAGTGGCAGTCACATAATAAATGGCAAGTACTTCTTTGGAAAATATGGAAAATACAAAATCAACAAACGTGGCAGTTAATGACGTAAATAAAGCCCTGATAAAACTTTTTCTGAAGCCAACAGGATTGGAAGATTTACTCTCCCCTAATGCGTGATACTGGTGTCTGATCATAGGAATGCATTTATACATCCCAAAACTACCGCGGCGTAGATGCCAGCGGCTACATCATCCAACATAACGCTATGCCCCCCTTCACTTTTTATCTGATCTATTTTTCGAATGCCCAATGGCTTCCAAATGTCAAAAATTCGAAACAAAACAAAACCGATGGCTGCATTGGTCCAGCTAAAGGCAACGGGTAACATGGTTACAAAAATTCCGCAAGCTTCATCAATTACAACTTTGGAAGGATCACTGCCCCACTCCTTTTGCACTTTTTTTACAGACCAAACACCTGAGAAATAAGTGAGAGCTGCCAAAAAAATAATGATATATGTAAATGATGCCTGGGTTGAAAAGAATGAACCTATCACTAAATAAACAATTGCAGCTGCCAGGCTTCCCCAGGTACCGGGTGCCAAAGGCAAATAACCAAAGCCGCCAAAGGTGGCCACGATTCTGGCAATTGTCAATTTAGTCATGATATTAATAAAAAAGGAGGGTTGCCCCTCCTGCTATTTATTTGCCGTAATCAAGCCCAAGATTGGTAATCAGCTCTTCACCGGCTATATGTCGCAATGTATTTTCAAGCTTATTCAATTGCTTAAAAATATCGTGAATTGGGTGAAGTCCTTTTGGTGCTTGCGGTGACTTCAAGTAGAAAGAAAGCCATTCCTGAATGCCATACATACCACTTCTTTTCGCAAGGTCAAGGAACAAAGCAAGATCCAAAACAATAGGTGCCGCCAGGATAGAGTCTCTGCAAAGGAAATTGACTTTAATCTGCATTGGGTAATTCAACCATCCTCTGATGTCGATGTTGTCCCAACTTTCTTTGTTGTCACCTCTGGGTGGGTAGTAATTGATCCTAACTTTGTGGTACATATCTTTGTACAACTCAGGCTGTGATTCTGGTTCAAATATTTCTTCCAGTACACTAAGTTTGGAAACCTCTTTGGTTTTAAAATTATCCGGATCGTCCAAAACAGCACCGTCGCGGTTCCCCAGGATGTTGGTTGAAAACCACCCATCAACTCCCAGAGCTCTGGCTTTCAATCCAGGAGCAATTACCGTTTTCATAAGCGTTTGACCTGTCTTGAAGTCCTTGCCGGCAATTGGAGTCATGGTTTTTTCAGCCAATTCAACCAATGCTGGAATATCGCAAGAAAGATTGGGAGCTCCGTTGGCATATGGCACTCCCATTTTGATAGCTGCATAAGCATACAACATTGAAGGCGGTATGTCCTTGTGGTTTTCCTTCATTCCTTTTTCCAGGGCGGCTAATGATTGGTGTACTGCTGATTCCTGAATATAAATTTCTGTAGATCCGCACCAAACCATGACCAATCTGTCACATTTATTTTCTTTCTTAAATGTTTCGATGTCCTTCATGATGGCCTTGGCCAAATCCATTTTGGTTTTGCCTTTTTTCACATATTTGCCATCCAGTCTTTTCACATACATTGGGTCAAAGACTGCACGCATGGGCTTTATTTTTGACAATTGAGGCTTCAATTGATCAAGCAATCTTTTATCCAATACTTCTGCTTGTACAGCAGATTCGTAAACGTTGTCTTCATAAATATCCCAGCCGCCAAAAACTACATCTTTTAATGGATGAATAGGTACTACCTCTCGGATCAACGGGGTGTTTTTTTGCGTTCTTTTTCCTACCCTCATACGACCGATTTGGGTTAATGAACCTACGGGTTCTGATAAACCCTTGTTTACCGCTACAACTCCGGCGATGGTGGTGGTAGCAACGGCTCCGAGACCTGGTAGCAAGATGCCAAGTTTACCTTTTGGCTTTTCTACTTTGATATTGCTTGCTGTTTTTGTCATTTCATTAATTTTTATAACCAATTATTTTCTTTATACCAATTTACAGTTTCCTTTATCCCGTCTTCAAGAAAATATGCAGCTTTGTAGCCTGTATCCTCAACCAACGGATCCACATCGCATTGCCAATTGTTGGCTTTAATTTCATTTAGTTTGTCGATGTTTAGCGCCGGTAATTTTCCGGAGAGTTTTCCTACCCACTCTGAGCAATAACCCGCAACTGTTACCAGCCACAAAGGTAAACCAATTTTTAACGTTTTTTTGTTCAGATTTTTAGAAATAAAGCTATTTAATTCTGTGGAGCTATATGTTTTACCGTCACAAACAAAATAAGATTTGGATGTTAATGAATTTTCGGTACATCTCATGATCCATTCTACAAGGTCTGCCACAAAAACAAAGGTTAGTTTTTGCTTGCCATTTCCTGAAAACATTGAAAAACCGGAGGCTACCATTTTAAACACGCTGAAAAGATCTTTTTCCCTTGGCCCATAAACAGCTGTGGGCCTTAAAATAACATACGGTAAACCAACAATTGCCATGATCTTTTGTTCTGCCTTTAGCTTACTTTTTCCATACATCGTAACAGGATGGGGCACACAAGAAGCATTTACCACCTCTACACCATGATTATCGGCTGGACCATAGGAAGCAAGACTGCTCATAAACACAAATTTTTCCAGCCCGATGTTCGATTTAACTGAGGCCAGGGCTAAATTTTCTGTATAGTCTGCGTTTACTTCATCAAATGCTTTTTGGCTTGGAGCCTTTGTCAATCCTGCATTGTGAATGATGTAATTGGGTTTGATTTCCAATAGTTTCTCTGTCAATTGATCTACATTCTGATAGTTTAATTCGATCAAGTTAATGGGTAAATGTTGAATGTACCTTAAATCGCTCGATTTCCTGGCAGCTACATAAACCTGCCAACCCCTTTTTACAGCTGCCGCAGCAATAAAGCCACCAATAAAGCCCGTAGCTCCGGTGATGATGATCTTTTTCAAACTTTAAATGAAATTTTGACTTAAACAGGTTTTGTATAAATACGGTATGTTTTATACTTTTTGCCATTCAGGTTTTCTGCACCCTGTACCATCATTTGGTTACTTTCCAAAACCCAGGATGCCTCTCCCCCACTGAGTCCGTTGGTTTGTGCTGCCCTGATAAAATTGGCATAAAATACAGCTTCAATGCCAATTCTTCTATATTCTTCCTTAACACCCAATAGCACAATACGCACTGCCTTAGTGTGTTTTTTACCCAGCAATAATTTGAATATGCCAAAAGGCAGTAATCGTCCGCGCTTGAGTTTGATTAATATTTCATTGATATTGGGAAGGCCAACGGCAAATGCTACCATCTTGCCATGTTCCTCTGCAATATAGGCATATCTCTCATCCAGAATCATTTTGAGTCCTTCGGCTAAAAAATCAAATTCTTCATTGGTAGGTGGCACAAAGCCCCAGTTTTTTTCCCAGGCTGAGCGGTAAATATCTCGAACATTATTTACTTCAGTCTTAAAATTTTTCATTACCAGATTTCTAAAGGTAATGCCTTTTCCGGCTAACCTCTCTTTCAATCTGTCGGTCAATTGAAGCGACTTTTCATTCACTCCCTGTGTTGGAATCCAGAAAGCAAACATATCCATGTCCTTTTTAAAGCCATATGCCTCAATCAAGTCTTTGTAATATGGAAAGTTGTAGGTCATTTGCACAATAGGCGGGCTATCAAAACCTTCCACGAGCAAACCTGCGGTGTCGTTGGTTGAAAAATTGGTAGGACCTATGATGGTATCTTTACCACCATTTTTAACATAAGCCGACGCAGTATCCAGGAGTGCAAAAGCAACTTCCTTATTATCGATGCAATCAAAAAATCCGAAAAAACCAACATTACAATTGTGAAACTTATTGTAATTATTGTTGATGATACCTGAAATCCTTCCGACGATTTTTCCATTTTGCTCAGCTAAATACAACTCAGCACTGGAATGTTTGAAAAAGGGATTTTTCTTTTCACTAATGAGGTCGGCCATAGCAAGATACAGTTCAGGAACGTAGTTTGGGTCGTTTTTATACAGTTCGTGCGGAAAGTCTATAAAGGCTTTCTTATCGGCATTGGAAACTACTTTCCTGATTTGAACACTCATGCATTTACTTTACTGCTTTCCAAAATATCGAGCTTCTTGCTGATTTTAACTAATTTTTCTATGGCTTCATCGATTTGATCAAAGGTGTGGGTTGCCATCAATGAGAATCGAATCAGCGAGCTTGTACTAGCTACTGCAGGAGAAACCACCGGATTAACAAATACACCGTCATCTTGAAGCATCTTAGTCAATTGGAAGGTTTTGTAGTCATCCCTAATATAAATAGGAATGATGGGTGTCTCTGTATGCCCCGTATCAAAACCTGCTTCTTTTATAAGTTTTAATGCACGGTGGGTATTGTCCCAAAGCTGGGTGATTCTTTCTGGCTCTTCTTTGATAACATCAAGTGCAGCCAAAACTGCTGCGGCATTGGCAGGTGCAATTGATGCACTGAATATGAGTGACCTTGCATTGTGCTTAAGGTAATTAATGGTATCAAGGTCAGCAGCAATGAACCCTCCAATAGTTGCAAGTGATTTCGAAAAAGTTCCCATGATCAGGTCAACCTTATCGGTCAACCCAAAGTGTGCTGCTGTTCCACTGCCGAGTGGGCCCAAAACCCCAAGGCCGTGTGCATCATCTACCATAATATTGGCATTGTACTTTTCAGCTAAGGCGACGATTTCAGGCAATTTGGCGATGTCACCTTCCATGCTGAATACGCCGTCTATGGCTATTAGCTTTATTTTATCAGGATCTGTTTTAGAAAGAATTCTTTCCAGATCCTGCATGTTGTTGTGCTCATATTTTAAAGTACGTGCAAAAGACAAACGCGCTCCATCAAGGATGCAGGCGTGATCGAGGTCATCCAGAATGATGTAATCATGTCTTCCTGGAATGGATGAGATAACCCCAAGATTTACCTGAAAGCCTGTACTAAATACCAAGGCACCCTCTTTTCCTACATATTCTGCAAGGGCATTTTCAAGTTGGATGTGGAGGTCCAAGGTACCATTAAGAAATCTTGAACCCGCGCAGCCTGAGCCATACTTGTCGATAGCTGCTTTGGCAGCTTCTTTTAATTTAGGGTGATTGGTTAGACCCAGATATGAATTGGATCCAAACATCATAACATCCTTACCATTTATTTTTACCACTGTATCCTGCTCGGATTCGATCATCCTGAAGTAAGGATAAAGGCCCATTTCCATGATCTTCTGGGGAATGTCATAAGCCTTCATTTTTTGTTTGAGCAAATTCATTGGTCGTATATTTAATTATCTATAAATTGAGCAAATTTAACAATGTATTCTGAAAATCTGGTTTTCAGCAATATTTTTTCATAGCTAAAGATGGCAATAATAGCCACTAAACCACCCAGCAAAACGTCAATAAAGTAATGATGAAATGAGTAAACTGCTGAAAACCAAATGCCAACGATGTCAATAAAAATCACCCAAGTCAATGCCTTTGATGTATATTTTTTTGCATAAAACCAGGTGACAACAGGATATGCTGCATGAAGCGAAGGTATGGCTGCAAACACATTCGAATTTTTGGTATATAATCCTTCAAACAATGGGTAACCAATGAGACGATCGAAAGACAATAAGCCCGCGGCATTTGCTTTAACAGAAAGATCAAAAACATTGCCGTAAAGGTCATAATACCAAGGCGGGGCAGCCGGATAACTATAGTAGATGACAAAGCCCAATAAATTGGTAAATAAGTAGCAGGAAGTAAATTCCAATAAAGCCTTTGTATTTTTCCTGAATAAAATTGCCGACAATAATAATGGTATAGGCACCCAGGTCAAATAAAATAATGCAGTAATAACATCCAGGACGGTTGATGAATGATTTCTGAAATATTCATTGGGTGTAAAAAGTTGCTGGTCTATAGTTATACCAAATATTGATTTTTCCAGCAAATATGGTTCTGCTATGTGTACCTCATTAAGCAGGTAGTTGGGGAAAATCCGAAGACCGTCATAAATAATCCAAAAGGCAACAAAAAAAGCAAATCCCAATGCAAAATTTCTTGTCTTTTTGTGCCAAAATAAAAAAGTGGTCAAAAGGAAATAAAACATCAAATGATCCACCCGTCCATCTACCACCATAGTACACCAGAGCAGATAAAACACACTGAAGCCAAACCAGATCTTCAGATCCTGGTTTTTTCGCTCATCGGGAATCTTCTTAATTAACTCTACTATCACAATTAATTCCGCTAAGGAATAATTTTTTCAAAACAAGGACAATTTGTTTCGACACAGGTACCATATAATTCGACAAATTTTACTTCTGGGAAGACCCCAAATTCTTCTGCATACACATACATATTAGTCAATACAGAAAGTTTACCCATTAGTCTTGTTGTCACCTGATACGCGCCATTGGTCTGTTTGCGGATGTAGAATTTTTTATTGTAACTCACAAATTCAAACTCAACCAATTCCGGGGAAATAACATTAGATCTGTATCCATATGCAAGTTTGTTCTGGATGTAGTTCAACTCTGACTCTTCCTGCAATTCATTATATTTAATCCAATACACTTTCATTGGATCATTCAAATTCCAATCACCCATATGATTGAGATTGATTTCGTAGACAACAGTGTTGATGTTTTGATTTCGCTGAATGTAAAAGAGTAAGCCCTCTTTAACAGGAACGGGATAATCTTTGGGTAAACCCTGAGGTTCATACGTTTTATCCAGGAAGGATTGAAAAAAAGTTTGGTTCATTTGGTGGTAGGTTTATGGCGTTTCAAGCATTTTTTTAGCTGCCTGTAGCCGGTTAATAGCCGTAATATTGGTTAAGATTGAAAGAATAAAAATGGGAAAAGTAAAAATGGTAATGGTTTCAAACAAAGGAAATGGCAACCAGGCTACGGTAACCTTAAAATCCGAGCCAATAAAGTGTGAAGTCAGTCCGCAAGCCAAACCTGAGATGCCAATCAAAAGTATTCGTTCCGGTCTTTGCATAAGACCTACATCAGCCATCTTTAAGCCCATACCCTCTGCTCTTGCTCTTGTATAACTGACCATAATGGAACCGATCATGCCAACAAAGGCGAAAAGAGAACTCAAAAAATAACTATAGCCGATCAAATAATAACATATGCCCAAAAACATGATCATCTCGCTGTAACGGTCTAAGACGGAATCAAAAATGGCACCATATCTAGATTCCTGCTTCCCTACCCTTGCCAATCTGCCATCAATCATATCCATCAAGCCCCCCAATAATATGGTGGCACAGGCCCAGCCAATATAACGGTGATCTCCTCTACTGCCCTTTTCAACGCCTGTGATGAAAATTATTGTGGCTAAAACATTGATAATTAAACCTGTAAGTGTAATAAAGTTAGGCGTTACGCCCATTTTAATCAAAAGATTGATCAATGGATTGATGGCCTCATATACCCATTGTTGGCCTTTGCTTTTCCAATTATTTTCCATAAAAACAGCTTGTTTTAAAGACCTTTATATAATGGAATTTCCTGCCAAATTGTTTACTTTGCGGCCTTTTGGGGGATAGAACTTCTTCATTTAAGCATGTAAAATGTATTTTTCCATCTAGTGCCGAGGGTTGGTTGTTAAACTGACCTGCTTCGAATGTTGTTCTTAAATAATCCATTTCAAAAGGCTAAATTATTAAAAAATTGATGTCCGAAAATAAAATTAACCTAATCCTGGTATCTTACCTCAACACAATTCCCTTTATCGAAGGGTTTAGACTCCATACCGGTCATAGGTTTAATCTGATTTACAAAACTCCGGCTGATGGTACAAAAATGTTTTTTAACGGTGAAAGTGATTTGGCTCTAATTCCAATAGGTGGGTTGCTGGATAAAGGGAACTATGAGGTATGTACTGATTTTTGCATAGGATGTGATGGAACTGTGAGGACAGTAGGTCTTTTTTCTAAAGTGCCAACAGAACAGATTGATACCATTTATCTGGATAAGGACTCGCGTACATCAGTATTGCTGGTCAAAGTGATTTTTGAAGCCATGGGCAAAAAGGATATTGTGTGGAAGGAAGGCATTGAAAATTATTTCATTGACGGGAACCCAAAATGTGGCTTTTTGGCAATAGGGGACAAAGTATTCGATTATGAGTTGCAATTCCCATACTTTTTTGATCTTGGAGGTGCATGGAAAAAATTGTTTGGTCTTCCATTTGCATTTGCTGTCTTTGTCAAAAACCCAACCGTAGATCAAAGCGTTATTGACGAACTCAATCTCATTCTTGCCTCCGGAATTGAAAATATACCCATGTTAACTTTGAATCAGCACACATCCATAAAGGATATTAAACAGTACTTTACAGACAATATTTCTTATCACTTTGACGAAAAGAAAAAATTGGCCATGAAAATTTTTGAGGAAAAGGTTGGAAATTTGAGGCTTTGATCTTTTCTTTTAAATTTGTTTGATGGGAAATAAAACAAAATTAGTTTGGTATAAGAGATTGTGGAGACTGGCATTTAAAATTGCCGTCTTTTTTATGTTTGCCAGTGTGCTGTCTGTCATTCTCTTCCGGTGGGTTCCCATACCGGTTACTCCCTTGATGCTATTAAGGCTTATTGATCAGGTTGAAGAAGGGAAGGATTTAAGACTGGTAAAAGATTGGGAGCCATTGGAAAACATAGCTCCTTCTCTGCAATTGGCAGTGGTAGTTTGTGAGGATCAGGAATTTCTGATTCATACGGGCTTTAATTTGGAAGCCATCAAAAAAGCATTCCACTCCAACTCAAAAGGCAGAAAATTACGCGGAGCGAGTACAATAAGTCAACAAACGGCCAAAAATGTTTTTTTGTGGCACGGGCGCAATTATATCAGAAAAGGTCTTGAAGCCTATTTTACTTTATTAATTGAAACTTTCTGGCCCAAGGAGAGGATCATGGAGGTGTATCTCAATGTCATAGAACTGGGTGATGGCATCTATGGAGCTCAAGCAGCATCCATTCATTACTTTGGAAAAGATGCTTCAAAGCTAAGCAGAGAAGAAGCAGCAAGGTTGGCTGTCATTTTACCAAGTCCACGAAGGTATAAAGCATCGAGACCAGGGCCATATGTAACTCAACGCACATCATGGACCCTCAACCAGATGAGGATGTGGGGTAATAAGTTGGATTATAATTCCAGAACCATTCCGGGAGAAAAGGAATAAAACATCACTGACTAAGCCATTGATCTTTCCATTTTGTTTTTTCATCGATCTTTGCTTCAGTAGCCGTAATTGCTTCGTTAAGCCTGGTCATCATTGATTCCAGTTTAATTTTATAGTCAGCAATGGAAGCAGAAAGTGCTTTGATCTTATTCTGGGTGATCCAATCGGAAATAAAATTGTCTATCCATTCTTGGGTAAATGTATTAAACACATCTACAGGAAGGAGCGGCCAAGGTTCATGAATTTGAATATCTGACAATTCTTCCTGGAATAAACGAAGAGCTTTATTAGCTGCATAGCAATATTGTGAGGCACTTTGCAGCGCTTCAAATTTGCGTAACCCAGCCCATCTGCCTTTGCTGTACATGTCACGTGAGCCAAAATCCAATGCCGCGTTGAGGTCCTGAGTAGTTTGATCCAGGTAAATCATAACCTGATTGCCAGCTTTGAGAGCTTCATTTACTTCAACAAGGTATTTCTGCAAATCATCAATCTGAGTTAAATTTTGATGTAAGGCTTCGTATTTTTCGTCTTTTGTTACCAATATTTCCTCTTGTCTTCTTTGTTTTAGTCCTTGCAGAATGGCATTGTTCTTTTCAAGTTCCGAGGCCTTTCCTTCAAGCACAGAGGCTTCATATTTGGTCAACTCGATGTTTTTTTCCAATTCTTTAATCTTAAGAGACAAAACAAAATAATCTTGTCTTTCTTTTTCAAGCTTCTGATCCTTGTTACCCATCAATTG
>CALMWS010000128.1 GCA_937870795.1 uncultured Bacteroidota bacterium
TGCCTGATGTGCTTTTAGGGCTTTTATCAGGATAGCACCGTGCTTATCTCCAGAGACCTCCCCTGCTATCAAATATATTTTCATGGTACACTCCTATCCAAAGAGCACATAAAAATGTTTGTAAACCCAGAAAGCCACATAGATAAGGGTGGGGAAAACAATGCCCCTCATGGTATCGTCGTATCTTTTTCTTCTACAAATTTCAAAAGGAATCAGGTTGGTACAAATGGCCAACAAGCCAATAGTTCTCATGCTTCTGGAAATGGAGCTGCTAGCCACCTCGGGTATGATGCCCGCTACGCCCAGTAAATTAAATAGCTGTTCCAATGCTACATATCCCACCACCGGAATAATGGCGCCCAGAACGAGTCCTGTGAATAATGAATCTTTTTCCATTTTATTTTTCCAAAAATTTAAGTGATTCTATAGCTGGATAAGTAGTGAGGTCGTGTCCGGAAGGAACCACAGAAACATAACCCTCATCCAATGCCTTAATATCTGCCAATGGATTCTTATCCATGTTTACAAATTTACCGGTTAGCCAGTAATATTTTTGGCCCCTTGGATCGGTGCCTTCCTGAAATTCTTCTACCCAACTTCCTTCTCCCTGCTTACATACTTTAATGCCCTTGATTTCGTTTGCGCTGCCCCTGGGAATATTTACATTGAGTAGATTGCAACCCGGCATGCCTTTTTCCAGGATGTCTGCAATGATGAGCGCAGCAAACTTTTTGGCTCCGCTGAAATCTGCCTGAAATGAATAATCCATCAGTGAAAATCCAATGCTGTTTACGCCTTCAAGACTTGCTTCCATTGCTGCCGACATTGTGCCGGAATAAATGATGTTGATAGAAGCATTGGATCCATGGTTAATGCCACTGACACAGAGATCTATGGTCCTGTTTTTGAGCAACACATTTTTAGCCAATTTTACACAATCTACCGGGGTGCCAGAGCATTCATATGCTTCCAGTCCATCAAATAAATCTACCTTACGCAATCGAATGGGTTGGTTGAGGGTAATGGCATGCCCTTGGCCCGACTGAGGTTTATCGGGTGCTACCACAACCACTTCGCCAAAGGAAGATACTACTTCGACCAGATTGCGAATGCCCGGGGCTACGATGCCATCATCATTGGTAACCAATATCAATGGTTTCATTCTCTTTTTTTGCCAAAGGTACATAATTTCGAAGGGTTGTCCACGGCTAGGCTGAATTTAAACCCTACCTTTGAACCAGAAAAGCCAATTCTTGTTTATCAAAAAAAGTTTTATGCTCGCTGAAAAAACCGGTGTATTATTGGTAAATCTTGGAACGCCTGATGATCCGGGCAGGAAAGCTGTCTACCGCTATCTCAAACAGTTTTTGCTGGATAGAAGGGTCATAGATATACCATGGTTATTTCGACAGCTATTGGTGCGCGGCATCATTGCTCCGTTTAGATCCGGTAGTTCTTCTGAACTTTACAAGCGTCTATGGACAGACAAGGGTAGCCCCATTAAAATATACGGCTTCAGTGTTGCCGAAAAATTGCAAAACATGCTTGGTGAAGAATACAAGGTGAACCTTGCCATGAGGTACCAACAACCCTCCATCGAAGCAACACTTAAAAAACTGTTATTCGATGATAAAGTGTCAAATCTCATTGTCTTTCCAATGTTTCCTCAATATGCCAGTGCTACAACCGGTTCGGTACACGATGAAGTGATGCGCATACTCAGACAATGGGAGGTGATTCCCAACCTCCAACTGATCAACTCTTATCCCGATGACAGTGCCATGGTAAATGTATATAGTAAAAATGCGCGAAAATACCCTTTGGAAGATTACGACCATTTCATTTTCAGCTTTCATGGTGTACCGCAACGACATGTAAAAAAAGCAGATCCATCATCACAGCATTGTCTCAAGGCAAAGGATTGCTGCAAGGTTTTGAATGAAAATAATCGTTTTTGCTATTCAGCTCAATGCTATAGAACGGCCGCTGCAATAGCCCAATCACTGCAGATAACAAATAACAAGTACGATGTAACTTTTCAATCCAGGTTAGGCAGAGATCCCTGGCTGCAACCTTATACAGATCAAACGCTAACAGAATTGCTGGCAAGAGGCAAAAAGAAAATTCTGGTGTTCAGCCCAGCATTTGTAGCAGATTGCCTTGAAACAACGATTGAAATTGGCTTTGAATACAAAGAGCAATTTCTTCATGCGGGAGGCGAAAAATTGGATTTGGTTGAGAGCCTCAACGATGATGAAGACTGGGTGAGCGCAATTGCTGAGATGGTAAAAAAAAGAAGGATATAAAAAGGGAGATTGGGGTCAATCTGCCCTTAATATATCCAAAACAAAACAAGCACCCGGAGCTGTGATCACAATGGACTCAGCTACCGATTTCTTTAATAATCCTAATGGTTTTATTTTTTTTATTTGGCCTTCCCAGCTTTAAGCTCGTCCTGGAGCTTTTTCAGCTGTTCCCATTTGCCCGCGGCTGCCAACTTAGCCTGTTGAGGCCAGGTAGTTGGGTCGTGCATGGCAAATCTTGAACCCGCATTGTTTAGAATTTCAGCAATGGCTGATTTTTTGGATGAAGCCAGGCTTGCAAAATCAGCAATGCCTCCTTTGGAAAGGATTTCTGCAATTTTGGGGCCTATACCTTCGATGATGGTCAGATCATCAGCGGTTGATTTTTTTGACTCTTTACCCGCTTTCGAGGTTTTGGCCGGTGCAACTTCTTTTTTGGTTTTTTCAGCCTTGATTACCACTTTTTCTTCAACTGCAGGCAAAGAAAGCACACTGTTGTCGATGTGAGGGTGCAAAGGTGAAGCCTCGAAACGATCGGCATCTTTCTCATTGGCCCATCTGTTGCCATTAACCAGATACCTGAAATGATAATCACGGCCGGCAGGAATCTTAAATTTACCTTCGAAATCACCTGCTTTATTGGGTTTCAAAACAAAACCATTTTCCAACGACCATTCATTGAAATCACCCAGTACAACTACAGATTCCACAGGGTTAGTTGGTATTACATTGTAATTGAATGTAACGGCATAAACTGCCTGATTTTTAATAAGCTCTTTTTTCATGATATATTATTGATGAAATGCCAGTTGAAACCAGGCCTTAACGAAATGTGGTGCAAAATTATGACACAAAATGTTAGCATTCAGAACCTTAACAAATTGTTTACGAATATTGACCATTTGATAACATTTGCTACCTGCTGACCAAGATCAGTCAAATGCATTTACTCAAACGCCCAAAATCTTACGGATGCGGGCATTCATTAATGTTGTCTCTGTATAGCCCCTCGAAATTATGTGGTACTGGTTATTAAATTTCAATAAAACGGTGGGAAAGCCATTGGCTCCCAATTGGGCTGCTGTTGCAAAATCATTAACAACCATTTTACGTGCCGGCTCTGAAGTATAAAATTTTTCAAATGCTTCACCATCCAAACCCATGCCATCTACAATCTTTTTATAGGATGCGGTAGCATAAGGATTGTGGTTTTCAAAATAGAAAGCCATTTGCGTTTTTTGAAAAAAATCTTTTGTCTTCTGCGGAAAGAGGTGGCGCACGGTGACTACAGCCCTGCAGGCTGGCTCAGTATTGTAGACCATATCCTTGTCCAGAATTTCGTATTTAAATGGCATGCCCGTTCTATGGTGGATCTCCAGCCAATGCTCCTTTAAAAAGTCTTTGAGGTCTTTCATGGCTTCATTGCCATCGGGTCTTAAGCCTCCCATAATGTATTTAACTTTAAGTGAAGGTTGCAGCAGCAATAACTCATTCCATTGGCCCGTAAATCCATAGCACCACGAACACATAGGGTCTCCTACATAGATCAATTCAGGTTCTTCGTTTTGTTCCCAAAATTGGATGGGCGAGGAGAACATGGCAAGGATTAAAAATGAAAGCACCACAAATTAGGTTTAAGACAGTATTTTGAATCAATAATACTCAACTTTACGCAAAAACTTCATTGCAAATTTGAGTTCCAGCGATAGGTTTCTTACAATCCTTTCCTGCAAAGTTACAGATTGCCCCGGAAAAAAGGGATCAGGCACATTGCGCAGGGTAGGTTGATAATATTGCTGACTTACATCGGGATGAATGCCAATTTCCACAAAAAAACGGGTGTATTGCCTGAAGCCAAATTCATATCCTCCTCCGAAACTTACGCCGTAGTTGAATTTTTTGACGAATGCTTTATTGGGAAAATAGGCACCAAATTTTTCATAGTCACCCAGGTTGGTATTAACGGTATATTCACCTCTGATGCCAATAAAATAGTAAGGTGCTTTCTCCTTATTGGTACTTAACATTTTTTTTGCCCCCATTTCAAGTACAATGTTGCGAAATCTGAAATTGGTAGCATTCAACTGGAGAGGGTTGGAACTGCCAAATCTCCAGGCACTGCCGCGGGTACGATAACCAAGTGAGCCATAAAAAACGTTGGTGCTTTCCAGCGGTGCCGATTCAATAAAAATATCTCCGTTGAGGGCAAACAGAAAGTCATTATCGGTCTGGTTCCATTTTTGAAATGCCAGTGATGGCCCAACCTTAGGTCCAAAATAAAAGGATTGGCCCTTAAGGATTAAGCAAATAAAGAAAGATAAAAACAAGAAGTGATATTTCATGACATGTTGCTTCTGGTGTAAAATTACGGTAAAGAATGCAATCCAACGTGAGCCCGAAGCTTATTTTGAAAAGAAAACCACAAATCACTATATTTGTTGGAATCTAACTTCAAATCAACCAATTCATGAGAAACGCCATTGTTTTACTTGTTTGCCTGCTGCTTAATTTTACCGCTATAGCCCAAAAGGAGAAAGCCAAAAATGCGAAAAAAAACCCTGAACCCACGGTTGAAAAAGCATTGCCCTCCTCTAATTTTTCAGCCCTTGCTTTCAGGAGCATTGGTCCGGCTGTTACCTCGGGCAGGATTGCCGACTTTGCAGTTAATCCCAACAACCATAGCGAATACTATGTAGCCGCTGCTTCTGCTGGTGTGTGGAAAACTACCAACAGAGGGGTCACTTTTGAGCCTATCTTTGAAGGAGAAGGTTCCTATTCCATCGGTTGTGTAACCCTGGATCCGTCCAATGCTGCTGTGGTATGGGTAGGTTCGGGTGAAAACAACAATCAGCGATCTGTTGCCTATGGCGATGGGGTGTATAAAAGTACCGATGGGGGTAAATCATGGAAAAACATGGGTCTTAAAAATTCAGAACACATAGCTGAAGTGATTGTCCACCCTGGCAATTCCAATATTGTTTATGTAGCTGCATACGGTCCTGTATGGAGTGAAGGGGGTGACCGGGGTGTCTATAAATCAACCGATGGTGGCCAAAGCTGGACTTGCGTAAAATCAGTGAGCAGTTACACCGGTTGCAATGATTTGGTTATAGATCCCAGAGATCCCAATGTTTTGTATGCTGCTTTTCATCAACGCATGCGTAAAGTATTCACTTACATTGGTGGTGGACCAGAATCAGCCGTTTACAAGTCTACGGACGGAGGTAGCACATGGACCAAGCTGGAAGGAGGACTGCCTTCAGGTGATGTGGGTCGCATCGGTTTGGCCGTTTCAAAAGTAAACCCAGATATGGTATACGCGGTTGTTGAAGCCAACGAAGGCAGGGGTGGTATCTTCAGGTCGACAGACAGGGGAGCAAGCTGGGAAAAAAGAAGTGGCAACTATACCAGTGGCAACTACTACAATGAAATTGAATGCGATCCTTTCAACGCCAATAAAATTTACATTACAGATACCTACTACAAAGTGAGTTATGATGGAGGCAAATCGGTTTCCAATTTGGGAGAAATCAACAAACACATTGACAATCATGCCATTTGGGTAGATCCATCAGATGCCAATCATATGCTCGTGGGATGTGATGGTGGCGTGTACGAAACCTATGACCATGCGGGGAGCTGGCATTATAAAGCCAATTTGCCTGTCACTCAGTTTTACAAGGTTTCCACCGACAACGCTTATCCTTTTTACAATGTTCACGGGGGTACACAAGACAATTTAAGTCTAGGAGGGCCTTCCAGGAGCGCGTCGGCCAATGGCATTGTCAATAGCGACTGGTTTGTCACCTCAATTGGAGATGGTTTTGAAACCCAGGTTGACCAAAATGATCCCAACATCATTTATGCCCAGTCTCAGTATGGAGGTTTGATACGCTATGACCATCGCAACGGTGAGTATCTTTCCATTAAGCCCATTGAAGGAGAAGACGAAGCTCCCTATCGCTGGAATTGGGATGCACCTCTGGTCATTAGTAAGTACGACAACAAACGGTTGTACTTTGGAGCCAATAAAGTTTTTAGAACCGATGATCAGGGTAATACCTGGAAAGTCATCAGTCCTGACCTGAGCAGGCAAATCGACAGAA
The DNA here is from genome assembly GCA_937870795.1 of uncultured Bacteroidota bacterium. Lineage (GTDB taxonomy): Bacteria > Bacteroidota > Bacteroidia > Chitinophagales > Saprospiraceae > JADKBO01. Next base: position 6,410 of record CALMWS010000128.1, read on the forward strand.
ATAAAATAGAAGTAATGGGCAAAGTATGGTCTGTAGATGCCATTGCTAAAAATGGTAGTACGGATATTTATGGACAGACCACGTCAATATCAGAATCACCTCTTGATGCCAGCTATTTGTGGGTTGGAACCGATGACGGTCTGATCCAACTCACCACGGATGGCGGTAAAAATTGGACTAAATTTGACAATTTACCAGGTGTGCCGACCCAGAGTTATGTGCATCAAATCATCGCTTCGCAGTATGATAAAAATACAGCTTACGTATGCTTCAACCACCACCGTTACGGAGATTTTAAACCCTACGTTTTAAAAACAACGGATGCCGGAAAAACATGGACTTCTATATCATCTGATTTACCGGAGCGAGGCAGTGTATATAGCATTGCAGAAGACCATGTGGATCCATCTTTGTTGTTTGTGGGCACAGAGTTTGGTTGTTTTTTCACCTACAACGGGGGAAAAAACTGGGTAGCACTCAAAGCAGGTCTGCCAACCATCGCGGTTAGAGATATTGAGATCCAAAAAAGAGAAAATGATCTGGTACTCGCTACCTTTGGCAGGGGCTTTTATGTGCTGGACGACTACAGTTCATTGCGAAATATAAACAAAGAAATGTTTGACAAAGAAGCTCTACTTTTCCCTGTGAAAGATGCTTTGATGTACATAGAAAGATTGCCTCTGGGTTTAAGAGATAAAGGGCACATGGGCTCCAGCTATTATTCAGCTCCAAATCCTAAGCCGGGAGCTGTATTTACCTACTATCTCAAAGACGATGTGAAAAAACTTAAGGAAATCAGAAAAGAAAAAGAGAAGAAGGCTTACGAAAACAAAGAGAAGGTCTACTACCCTTCTATTGACTCATTGAGGATGGAAGACAATCAAACCGACCCTTATCTATTGTTTAGCATTACCGATGCGAGGGGCAATACCATTCGTCACCTCAAAGCATCTGCAAAAAAAGGAAGTCACCGCCTGGTTTGGGATATGAGGTATGGTAACCATGCTCCTGTACAAAACAGGTATACACCAGCTCCTGATGAGTTGTTTGGGGCGGAAGATGCCGGGCATTTGGTAATGCCTGGCAAGTACACTGTAACTTTATACAAAGTGTATGATGGCACGATGACTCAAATGGGGGAAGCCCGCAATTTTGAATGTAAGTTGTGGAACAATGGTACGCTTCAAACCAAAGACTTGGCTGCCAACGTAGCTTTCTGTGAAAAAGTAACCGTGATGATTAAAGCTACCCAGGAAATGAACGACCAGTTGGCGGGAATTGAATCCAAACTCAAAAATGTGCGCACTGCTGTAACAGACATGCCGGCTCCTGCAGCTCCCTGGTTGGAAAAGGCACACGTACTCCAACAAGAGGCAGTGCAGCTAAAAACAGCGATCTTTGGGGATGCAGCCAGGGCAAAACGAGAATTTGAAACAGCTCCTACTTTCAATGATAGAATAGGCGGTTTGGTAGGTACTTTGTGGAATTCGACCGCAGCCATACCCGGCTCTGCAGTAGCATCGCTTCAAATTGCGGAAAAACAATACCAAAAATATGCACCGCAGGTGAAGGCCCTAAACCAAAAAGTAGAAGCTCTGATCCTGGATGTTGAAAAGGCCGGGGGTCCATTTATTGGTCGCTAAATAACATAAGGATGAGGATCATTTTTATTGTATGGGCCTTATTTTTCCTGGTGGAAAAGAGTCAGGCACAGCTACCATTTATCAAAGACAGCCTTCCCCAGTATATTGAACTAGGTATGAAAAAATGGCAAGTCCCCGGACTTGCCATCACCATTGTAAAAGATGGTAAAGTATGGGTTAAAAAGGGTTACGGCGTAAAAAACGTGGTCACGAAAGAAGCTGTTGACGATCATACCCTTTTTTACATTGCCAGCAATACCAAGTTATTTACCGGCATTGCGCTGGCCAATCTTGAAGTGGAGAAAAAACTATCACTCAATGACAAGATTTCTAAGTATTATCCCTGGTACAAGTTGCATGATGAAAACAGCACCAAGTTAGTAACCATCAAAGACATGCTCACGCACAGGATTGGCACCAAGACATTTCAGGGCGATTTTACGTTTTGGAATTCCAGGTTGAGCAGGGAGGATATCATGAAAAAAATGAGACTGATGGTGCCAGTATCAGATTTCAGAGATGTATATGGTTATTGCAACAGTTGCTATCTCACGGCTGGCATGATCATTCCTGCGGTTACTGGTCAAAGTTGGGAAGGTTACATTACCGAAAAATTCCTTAAGCCTCTGGAAATGGATGAAAGTTTTGCAACCAGCAATGAAATATGGAAGACCGCAAAAAACATGGCAAGGCCTTATACCACTGCTTATACGGATACACTTAAAGAAGTACCTTTTGACCAATGGGACAATCTGGGCCCGGCGGCCTCCATTGTGAGTAATGTAGATGATCTGAGTCACTGGCTTATGTTTCAGCTGGACAGCGGCAAATATGAAAATAAACAAATCATGCCCTGGAAAGCGCTGCAAAGGAGTCGTGATGTGCAAATCATCAACAGCAGCAGAAAATCAGCAGCCCTGCCGGTTCATTTCAGGGGTTACGGTTTGGGGCTAAGTGCAGCTGATTACAATGGATATCAGGTCTTCTGGCATACTGGAGGTGCAGCAGGTATGGTTAGCAATGTGTGTTTTGTGCCTGAATTGGATTTGGGCATAGCCATTTTGACCAACAACGACAATCAAAATTTCTTTGAAGCACTGCGGTACCAGATTCTTGACGTGTTTACTGGTACTTCACCAAGGGTAGATCGGAGTGAGCAATTTTGGCCAGGGCAAGAAGAAGATATGAAAAAACAAGTAGCAGAGATTGCTGCTTTCCGGGCCAGGGTAAAAGCGTATGAAAACCACACAATCAATCGGGAAAAATACTGTGGTAAATACAAAAATGAGTTGTACGGCAAACTTGTGGTTACGGCAATGCAGGCAGGGCTACAATTGGAATTTGAACAACATCCGGCATTAAAAGGCTACCTCCAATATATGGGTAATGAAGAATGGCTATTGAGCTTCAACAACATAGAATATGGTGTTTACCCTACTCGTTTTATTTTGAAGAATGAAAAGCCAAAAGGACTTAAGATCAAAGTCAACGATTTTATTGAATTTGATGAATATATTTTTGAAAAAGACTAAAACAAAAAAGCCTTGCCACAATTGAAGTTGCGGCAAGGCCATTATCCAATTCAAAAATCAGCTTTGGGCCGACAGATAATTTATCTTGAGGTCATTAGTCCATTTTTTTATAGAGTTGAGCGGGACCTCCCATGCAGAAGCCATTGTTGAAATCTCTGCCCAACATACCATTTACTTCCGGTCCCGGATCAACACCATTGTTGTACAATCTAACTTCTTCCGGCATATCGGTCACAGCTTTGAAAGTAAACAGTTTTATTTTATCACCCTGACTGACATCATTGTAAAAAGAAGAAGGGAATAAAACCGGTCTTACAGCGTAAAAATCTGATTTAGGGCTAGGTGAAGGAGCAATCAAAGGTTTGACCAGTTCCCAAATCAAGGGCACTGTACCTTTGTATTGCTGGTTGTCCTGAAACGGATTGTGGTTTTTTACAATTTCCAAAGTAGTACCCGTTGGCACAACGAGCGAGATTTGGGAATTGAATTGGACTCTGTGGCGTGTTGTTTGGGCACTGCCTTCCAAAACTACCAGGTAGACATCAAATTGTTTCTCCTTTTCATTGTACACCAATTCATAACTGGCAGCCGTTACCTGGGCAAATATCGATTGTAAGCCAAATCCCAAAAACATCAACAGGAATAAACTGTGTCTTTTGATCATTCTTTCACTATTTTGATAGTTAAACGATGGTTTAATATTAAAGTAACAGCCTGTAGATAAATACTACTAAGCATTTACAAAGATAAAGCCTT
>CALMWS010000129.1 GCA_937870795.1 uncultured Bacteroidota bacterium
TAATGTTGAACAAAATTCACGAATCTCATTTTAACGAATAAAGTCTATATGTGGGTTGATTCTGAAGTATGACCCCACAAAAAGAGATTACGCCTATAAACAAGATTGGGATATTTTTCCAACATTAAGATAATGGAGGGAATTAAGAAACCTACCCCTTAATTCTCTAAATTCCCTAAATGATGAACAAAATTCACAAATCTCATTTTAACGAATAATGTCTATATGTGGAATTCACTCCGAAGTAAGACCCCACAAAAAGACATTACACCTATAAACTAGATTAGGATATTTTTCCAACATTAAGGTAATGGAGGGAAATAAGAAACCTATCCCTTAATTCTCTAAATTCCCTAAATGATGAACAAAATTCACAAATCTTATTTTAACGAATAAAGTCTATATGTGGGATTGATTCTGAAGTATGACCCCACAAAAAGAGATTACGCCTATAAACAAGATTGGGATATTTTTCCAACATTAAGATAATGGAGGGAATTAAGAAACCTATCCCTTAATTCTCTAAATTCCCTAAATGTTGAACAATATTCACAAATTTCATTTTAACGAATAAAGTCTATATGTGGGATTCACTCTGAAATATGAACCCACAAAAAGGCAATGTCTAATAAACAGGATTGGGATATTTTTGAACATTAAGGAAAAGCAGGTAATTCAGACTGTATACCTTAATGCAACTCAATGCTCTTAATGTTTAAATAAAAAAAACTACCTCTTCTTAACGAATAAAGTCTTTATGTGGGATCTACTCTGAAATATGAGCCCAGCAAAAAGACAAAGTTCAAATAAACAAGATTAGGATATTTTAGTAGTGCGGTAAAAGAAAAAATGTAAACTTGCAGCAGGATTATTCACTAAAAAGTGTAAACTTTTTTTAGGACGAGACAACCCGGATACCCCGTTACCCCGTTACCCGGATACCCCGTTACCCGGATACCCGGATACCCCGATCCCTACACCGACGCTGCGGCGTAGGGACAGGTGCTCCGCTACCCAAGGGCTTGTTCCAACACTGAGTACATAGTATCTACGTATATAAAATGCACATCCTTAATAAAATCAGGATTGATTTGCTCTACATGGCGCTGATTTTCCCTGCAGAGCATCACCTCCTTCATACCACTTCTTTTGGCGGCTAGGATCTTTTCCTTGATGCCACCAACCGGTAAGACCTTGCCACGCAGTGTGATCTCACCCGTCATAGCAAGATGCGGTTTTACAGGCTTACCTTTGAGGGCGCTCACAATGGCCGTAAGCATCGTAATGCCAGCGCTGGGTCCGTCTTTAGGGATGGCACCTTCCGGAATGTGGATGTGGATATCGGTGTTGTCAAACACATCTGTGTCTATTTCCAGTTTGGTGGCGTTGGCCTTGATGAAACTCAATGCCGTAGTGGCAGACTCTTTCATCACATCACCCAGGTTCCCGGTGAGAGTGAGCTTGCCCTTACCTTTGGAAGTAGAGGCTTCAATGTATAAAATATCACCGCCTACCTTGGTCCAGGCCAAACCAACCGCAACGCCCGGCAGTGATTCTACGCTATATTTTTCACCCATAAATCTTATGGGGCCGAGGATTTTTTCTACCTCTTCGGTGGTGGGTTTTTTGTTGTACTTTTCATTGGAGGCCTTTTTTACAGCAATGTGTCGCATCACGCCACCAATGGTGCGCTCCAGGTTTCTTACACCTGATTCACGGGTGTAGTCACTGATGATTTTTTCCAATACCTCGTCTTCCAATACCACATCTTTGGTCTCTAGTCCGTTTTCTTTTTTCTGCTTTGGCACCAGATGTTTTTTTGCAATCTCTATCTTTTCTTCAGTGCTGTAGCCACTCACCTCTATGATCTCCATTCGGTCGAGCAGGGCTGGCTGGATGGTATTCAGGGAATTGGCAGTAGCAATAAACAACACCTTTGACAAATCGTAGTCTACTTCGAGGTAGTTGTCGTAAAATGCAGAGTTTTGCTCCGGATCCAGGGCTTCCAACAGCGCAGAGGAAGGATCTCCCCTGTGGTCTGATCCCAGCTTGTCGATCTCATCCAGGATAAAAACCGGATTGCTGCTACCCGTTTTTTTCAATGCTTTGATGATCCTGCCCGGCATAGCTCCGATGTAGGTCTTGCGGTGTCCACGGATTTCACTTTCGTCATGTAAGCCACCCAATGACATGCGCACAAAGTTGCGTTTCAATGCTCGGGCAATCGATCTACCCAAACTGGTCTTACCCACGCCCGGAGGACCCACCAAACACAAGATGGGTGCCTTCATGTCTTTGCGCAGCTTCAATACCGCCAGGTGCTCCATGATGCGATCTTTGATGTCGTCGAGGCCGTAGTGATCATCGTCTAATACTTTTTTGACATTGGCCAGGTTGAAGTTGTCTTTGGTATAAACAGACCATGGCAGGTCCAGCAAGGTTTCAAGGTAGTTGAGCGTCACCGAGTATTCCGCTATCTGAGGATTGATACGGCGTGCCTTTTGTACCTCTTTGGCAAAATGTTCTGCTATTTCTTTGGGCCACTCTTTGGATTCTGCCCTTTTTTCTATTTCGTTGAGTTCAAGATCCTGGGGATTGCCACCCAGTTCTTCCTGGATGGTGCGCAATTGCTGATTCAGGTAGTAGTCGCGTTGTTGTTTGTCGATATCGCCCCTTACCTTACTTTCAATCTGGTCTTTGATTTGCAGCATTTGTATTTCCTGGTTGAGGTGTTCCAGGATCTTGCTTCCCTTGTCTTTGAGGTTGCCTATTTCAAGCAGCTCTTGTTTGACCGTAGCACTCACATTGAGGTTGGAAGCAATAAAATTGAACAAATAAGCCGGGCTCTTTATGTTTTGCAGCATCACCATGGCCTCATTGGGTATCTGAGGCGATAACTCAATGATGCGGCGAGATGTTTCAACGATAGAGCTGTGCATAGCATCAAATTCCATGTCATCCTCAGGTACAGCTTCTTCCAAAAAGTAGGCTTTGACCTCAAAGTGGGGGTCGTACTTGGTGAAATCCTCCACAAAGATCTTTTTCCTACCTTGTAAAATGGCGGTAGTGCTACCATCGGGCATCTTAAGTACCTTCATCAGCTTGGCCACCACACCAATTTTATAAAGATCGGCAGCCTCCGGTTCTTCAATGTTGGAATCACGCTGCGTAACCACCGCTATGTTTTTGGTCCCCTTGTCAGATTTTTTAAGTGCAGAAAGCGATTTATCCCTGCCTATCGTGATGGGAATCACCACACCGGGGAATAAAACCGTATTTTTAAGTGCTATGAGGGGTAAAATATCTTCGTATTCTTCTGCCATGCTTTTATCCTCATCCTCCAAACTGAGCATGGGCAAAAATTCGCCGGCGTTTTCTCTATGGTTTACCATGTGTTTCTTTTTTTTATTTCGGGTAGTCAAATTTGTAGTCAATATCTATACCAAGCCAATTTTTATGACGTTTTGTGCCAATTACATCTTGCTGCCTGCGACAAAAAGTCAGAAGTGTATATGGAAGTACTCTGTTTTTGACAAAAAATGGCTTAATAATGAAAGAGGCTCGTTTCATTTTGTCGCTTATAATTCATTTTCCGGAAGTCGGCCTTTCAAATGGAGATTCCTTTTTATCTTGTGCAGGCAAATGACATATTTTTCTCAGATAACGATAAGTGCAAAGGGTAATTGGCTTGTGTTGATGACCACTTTTTTATGGGTCATGGCCACAATCACATCTAGCGCCCAGCAGTGGAACCAATCCTCCTTTGTGCCGCTCAACCCCTACCGGGAGCATGCTGCTTATGCGGGCTTTGATCAGTCGATAGCTACCCACCTTCATTTCCGCAATCAATGGGTTAGTCTGCCGGGTAGTCCTCGCTTTTTGTATGCAGGCCTGCATCTGCCCCTGTATGCTTACAACATTGGTACGGGCTTCGACTTGCAGAGTGCCGGTGACGGTGTTTTGCTGTTCCGCACCCTCAGGGCTTCAGCCAGCAGGGTCATGGCCGTGGCGGGCGGCAGTCTGGCCGTAGGTGGCAGGTTGGGCCTGTTGCAATTGGGTATTGATGGTAATGCCATCCGAACACCGGGTGGAAACTATGAAAATGGCAATTTTGACCACAATGACCCCATTTTGGGTGAGGGTAAGTACACGGCAACCGGCTTTTTGTGGGAAGCATCCCTTTTTTACAGAAATGCATCATTTCAGGGTGGCATCTCTGTAATGGACGTACCAAAGCACCCGGTAGAGGTGGATTTGACCCGATTTGGATTAAATAGCCACGCCATGGCATTTTTTCAATATTCATTGCCACTAACGCAAAATGTTCATTTTCAGCCAAGTGTGGTTGTAAGAACAGATTTAAATAAAATTCAGACCGAAATTCACGCCCTCACGCGCATAAATGGCAACATTTTTGGAGGAGTGATGCTGCGGGGAAACAGTTCTTCGTCATGGGATGCTTTGGGGTTCTGTGCCGGCCACAGGATCAATCGCAGGTACACCGTGTTTTATCAGTACGATGCCGGCATTTCTTCATTGAAGAGAAGCCATGAAGGAAGTCATGAATTGATGCTGCGCATCAACTTCTACAATCTTCCGGCAACGGGTTTACCCCCAAAAATTATCTACAATCCAAGGTTTTTGGAGTAGAAAATTTGGGAAGAGGCCCAAAAATGTTAAAATTTCACTTTATGAAATTTAATCATATTTAGATGGCTTCATACCAATGATAAAACAAAAATGCCCGCGTAATTTTATTTGGATTTTTGGGCAATATCCGCAGTTAAATATGCGTTGTTACATTTGCTAAAGATCCTAAGTATTCCTAAATTTTTACATTTTCAGAATATATTTTTTGAAAATAGAATTTGAGCATTATCTTTACGCCTTGAATTTTATAAAGGGGTTTATAAATTAAAAATTGTAGGTAGAAAAAATGAAAAAAACTCTTTTTTCAGCGCTAAGCTTTTTTGCTTTGATCTTATTGCTTGCGTCTTGCGGATCGACGGAATCCGGCCAACTCGTTGGAGTGGCAAACAGACCAAAGTGGACAAGTCCCAATCCTTTCGGCATGGTCTATGTTCCTTCCGGTCAGGTACACATTGGTCAGGGTGATCAGGATGTCTTTTCGACATTTACCCAAAGGCCCAAATCCATCTCTTTACAGGGCTTTTTCATGGATGATACCGAAATTACAAACAACGAATACCGCCAGTTTGTTTATTGGGTGAGGGATTCAATTGCTCACACCATCATGGGTGATGTAGTCCAGGACGACAATGGCAATGAATCCATCGACTGGGAAATCGAGCTGGACTATTCAGATCCTACCCTGGATGAAATGTACTACCAGGGAGATATGGCCTTTTCCGGCAAAAGGGAAATGGACCCCAGAAAACTCAAATACAAATACGAGTGGTTCGACTGGCAGGGTGCAGCAACACGTGGCACCGAGCGTAAGTCGCACATCAAAAAAGAAGAAGTGGAGATCTATCCTGACACCATGTGCTGGATCAGAGATTTCTCATATAGCTACAACGAGCCTTTCACAAGAAATTATTTCTGGCATCCTGCCTTTGATGATTATCCGGTAGTTGGCGTAAACTGGCACCAGGCAACCGCATTCTGCGATTGGAGAACCAGATTGTACGACAAATACAAAGATCCGGCTGAAGTTAATACCGAAATTTACCGTCTGCCATCTGAAGCAGAGTGGGAATATGCCGCCAGAGGTGGTCACGATCTTTCTCCTTATCCATGGGGTGGTCCTTATGTAAGAAATGCCAAAGGATGTTTGCTTGCCAACTTCAAACCTGGCAGGGGCAACTATCCGGAAGATGGTGGTTTGTACACGGTTAAGGCCGATGCCTACTTCCCCAATGACTACGGACTCTACAACATGTCGGGCAACGTAGCGGAGTGGACCAGTTCAGCCTTTGTTGAAAATGCTTATACCCTTGAGCACGACCTCAACTCTGACCACAGGTACAATGCAGCACCTTCTGATCCGGAAGCCCTCAAACGCAAAGTGTTGAGAGGCGGCTCGTGGAAAGACATTTCTTTCTACCTGCAAACGGGTACAAGGCACTGGGAATTCCAGGATACTGCCAAATCGTACATCGGTTTCAGAACGGTTCTTACCTACCTCGGAAGATCCATCAACGATTTCTAGTCTTTAACCATGTAAACCAGGTTGATTTCCGGGATCAGTTGCACTGCGTCTGGGTCTGATGCCTTATTACACACAACAGATAATATTTACTAACAACTAAATTTAATCTAAAAATGAGCTTTTTTAAGTCACCTACATTTAAGTATACAAAGAATTTCTTGATCGGTATTGGTGCGTCCGTGGTGATGATCGGGGCACTTGGTAAGATCAACTCAGAGCCTTGGGGCGGACCTGCCATCACTGCCGGTCTGGTTGTAGAGGCATTTCTTTTCGCTATGCTTGGTATCCTCGGCCCTGAAAAAGATTACTACTGGGAAAAATTGTATCCAGGATTGGATCAGTATTCTTCCAACATTTCTCCACTGACTGCAGGTCCTGTAAAAGCAGGTCCAAGAGCTTTGGATGCAGAAGCTGTTGAAGGAAGATTGGGCGGTATGTTGAGCGAATTGCAAAACATGTCAAAAAGTTTGGGCTCTTTGAAGGCACTTCAGGAAGTAGATTTCTCTGAAACCAGCCAGCAAATGAAAACCATGCACAACTTCTACACAAAAATGAATGAGGCTATGAAAACCCTCAACGATACAGTTGATGATACTAAGGTTTACAAAGACCAAATGATGGCTTTGAACAAAAACCTTACTTCATTGAATTCAGTTTACGGCAACGTATTGAATGCTTTTGTTGTTAAGCAATAATCGGGTTCTTCATCCAATCATTCATTTTTTAATCTAAAAACAAAAGAAGAAAATGTCAATTCCAAAGGAACCCAGACAGTTGATGATCAACGTAATGTATCTGGTACTGACCGCCCTTCTTGCTTTGAACGTTTCTGCGGAAATTTTCAACGCATTCGCCATGGTCGATAAAGGGTTGAGAACTGCCAATACAGCACTTGATACTGCCAATGATGCTTTGCCACAGGCCATCAAAGACGGGGCAAAGAAAAAAGATGAGCTTAAGAAATATGCCGACCGCGTAGACCAGGTCAGGGATATCTCTAAAAACAATACTGTATACATCCAAAGTTTAATTGATAAATTGATCGACGAAGGCGGAAACCGCAATAAAAAAGTGGACGACGGCGACTATGTTGATGCTTATGGTATCAAAGAACCAAGGGGTAAAAGAAATTACGACGCCACTACCCGAGTTATGGTGGAAGAAGGAGAAGGTATGAAGCTTCGCGATAAAATGCTCAAAGTAAAAGCTGACCTGCTTGCACTTGTAGATGAAGCAGACAGAGCAGCGTTTAAATTGCCAATTGACATCGATGACGAGACCTGGAAAAAATCTGCCAACAAGAAAAAAGACTGGGCAGACTTTACCTTCGGTCACATGCCCATCGGTGCTACTGAGCCTATCTTTTCTAAATTTATCAACGATACCAAAGCTTCTGAAGCCGCCGTATTGAACTACCTCGCCGGTAAGGTGGGTCTTTCAAAAGACGACGTAGTATTGGATAAATTCAGAGTGGTTGCAGCTCCTAAAAAGTCATACATCCTCAAAGGCGAAACCTATGAGGCCGATGTATTCCTTTCTGCTGCTGCAGGTTCAGGTACCAACACTGGTATATCTGTTTCAGTAAATGGAGCAAGATTGGCGACTGACAAAGACGGTGTAGCTAAGTTTAAGGCGGTAGGAAACACCCTCGGCCCCAAAAAGTACACTGCTTCCGTTTCTGTGACCAACCCGGTAACAGGCAAAACTGATTCTTACAAATCAGAGTTTGAATACGAAGTAGGTGAAAAATCTGCTACCGTATCTGCATCCAAAATGAATGTATTCTACATCGGTGTTGACAACCCGGTAGAGATTGCAGTTGCGGGTGTAAGTTCAAACCAGATCCAGGTAAGCATGACAGGTGGCAACATCAGCAGAAACAGCGATGGTACCTATACTGTTAAAGTTACCCAGGTGGGTAATGCCAAAGTGGTGGTAAGTGCTCCGGGCATGAGCTATAGCAAAGATTTCCGCGTAAAAAGGATTCCGGATCCAGTACCAGTTTTGGGTAAAAACAGAGGTGGTAAGATCGGAGACGGCGAATTCAAGGCATATCCGGGTGTATTCCCATTGTTGGAAGGATTCGATTTTGAAGCTAAGTGCGACATCACAGAATACCTGTTGATCCGTGCACCTAAGCGTCAGGATCCTGAATTTTCTCCAAACCCAGGTGGAAAATACAATCCTAAATCTCAATCATTGATCAGCAAGGCTGCTCCTGGCGACAACTTCCTGTTCCAGGACATCAAGTGTAAGTGTCCGGGTGACCCTGCACCAAGAGCCATCGGTTCAATGGTATTTACTATTAAATAATTTTTTATCTCTTAAAGATGAACAACAACTTCAAACTTTTTGTCGCATTGCTGGCTTGCTGGGCTTGTATGACTACTGCCTCCGCTCAAAATGCAGAAAGGGTGATCACAGAATCCAGTGCTCCCGCTGAAGATATCTACATCGACGACATCGTCAATAAAAGACTCATCACCGAAGCCAAACTGATGGCTTACGAACCGGTGAGAGAAGCAGATATTGCCTGGGAAAAAAGGATCTGGAGACTCGTGGAAACCCGCGAAAAGATGAACCTTCCATGGAGGGCAGAAGAAGCTCCCTTCTTCAATATCCTTAAAGACATGATTCAGAATGGTGACATCACCGTTTTTGAAGACGAAAAATTTAAGGATGCCATGACCTACGAAGATGTAGAAAAGAAGTTGTTCGATGTGGACACCATCACTACTTTCGACTACGATACTTACGAGGAGAAGGTACAAGTGGTAAAAAACACCAAAGACTGGAGAAATATCTACCGTTTCCGTGTTAAGGAAATCTGGTTCTTCGACGAAGAGGCATCAATGATGAAAAATCGCATCATCGGCATCGCTCCTTTGTACGAAGAAACAGTAGAGGGTCTGGACAGACCACTGGAATATCCTTTGTTCTGGGTTTATTACCCTGAAGCAAGGACCTTCCTTTCCAAACACAGAGTCATCAGCGACAACAACGACGTGGCTCCTATGACCTGGGCCGACCTGTTGGACAACAGATACTTTACCAGCATCATCTATAAGAAATCAAACGTGCTTGATTATAAAGTGGAGCAATACTTTGATGAAAAAGATCCAATGTTCGGCTTTGACCGATTGATGGAATCAGATAAAATCAAAAACGAATTGTTCAACTTCGAACACGATCTTTGGGAATATTGATCTTATGATCCCATGATAAAAGCCTTCCTTCGGGGAGGCTTTTTTTTTGACCTCAATTCTCGTGGAGTTCAATTTGTATATCTGCAGTACTATTTTATTTCTTGTTTCAGGAGTTATTACAAATCAATACTTTGGTACATGCTGAATGGGAAAAGGCAAAGCTAGAGGAGCAAAGTAGCTTAGAATGATTGTATTTTTAAATAGTCACAACCAGGCCATCACTGGCGGCTTCCACCCCAAAGGGTAAGGTTGGTGCCCATTGATCTACGGGTCCCAATTGGTGACTCATGTGGGTGAGATACGTTTTTTCTGCTCCAATATTAGCAGCCATGGCCACCGCCTGATCCAGATTGAAGTGGGCGTGGTGAGGAGCAAGTTGAAGGGCATTGATCACCAGCACTTTTACTCCTCTGATGGCATCGATGGTAGACTCCGGTAATGATGATGCATCCGTAATGTAAGCCAGTTCGCCGATTTTAAAACCGAGGATTGGCAGATTACCATGTTCAACAGCCAGGGGTAGGATACTGCAACCGGCTATGTCAAGACTATGGCCGGCTACCATCTCATGCAATTCAACCCTCGGCGATCCCGGATAGTGGTTGGTACCAAATACGTAGGGATAACGAATTGTGAGATCATTGATGACCCTCGCCGATGCATAGGCGGCTATGCTTTTTTGTTGTAAAAAATTGATGGGCCGCACGTCGTCTAAGCCGGCGGTATGGTCGTTGTGTTCGTGGGTAAATAAGATGGCATCCACATCGGTGATGAGGTGGGTGAGCAATTGCTGTCTTAAATCAGGACTGGTGTCGATCAAAAACTTACGACCATTTGCTTCGATGAAAACACTGCTCCGTAATCTGCGATCGCGGGGGTCTGTTGAGTGACAGGTACTACAGGGGCAGCCCACAACGGGAATGCCCTGAGAAGTGCCCGTTCCCAGAAACAGCAGTTTCACACCTG
>CALMWS010000130.1 GCA_937870795.1 uncultured Bacteroidota bacterium
AATAATATTTTAATATAAATAATTTTTGCAAAAACCCTTATTTTTGCACCATGAATCATCAACTCACGGTATACAATAGCTTGACAAGGGAGAAGCAGGTATTCACCCCAATTCATGAAGGATTTGTTGGCATGTACGTCTGCGGACCTACTGTTTATAATGATGTACATTTAGGCAATTGTCGCACTTTTGTGAGTTTTGATGTGATCTACCGCTACCTCAAACATCTGGGTTTTAAGGTGCGTTACATACGCAACATCACCGATGTAGGGCATTTGCTTGATGATGGTGAAGATCGCATGCTAAAAGGTGCCAAAGCAGATCAGCTTGAGCCCATGGAGGTGGCCCAAAAATACACCCTGGGCTTTCACCAGATGATGCAAATATTCAATACCCTGCCACCCAGCATTGAACCAAGGGCTACGGGCCACATACCGGAGCAAATTGAAATGGTAGAAGCGATCATGAAAAATGGCTATGGTTATGAAGCCAATGGTTCAGTCTATTTTGATACCCTTGCTTTTGCTGAAAAAACCGGGGAATACGGCAAATTATCCGGGAGGGTAATCGATGAGCTAATGGCAGAATCGCGTACGCTGAAAAACCAGGATGAAAAAAAACACCCCTCAGACTTTGCCATTTGGATGAAGGCTGCACCCGAACACATCATGAAGTGGAATTCACCCTGGTCTGTTGGCTTCCCGGGCTGGCACCTTGAGTGTTCGGCCATGAGTACCAAATACCTCGGCAAAGAATTCGATATACATGGAGGTGGCAACGACCTCAAGTTTCCGCACCACGAAAATGAAATTGCCCAAAATGTTGGGTCTTGTGGTTGTCAGCCTGCTAAATATTGGTTGCATACCAACATGCTCCTCCTCAATGGCAAAAAAATGTCCAAGAGCGATGGCAACACCATCTCACCCACAGAATTGTTTACCGGCGATAGTGTTCATATCACCAAGGCTTATTCGCCCATGGCAGTGAAATTTTTCATGTTGCAATGCCACTACAGGTCTACACTGGATCTCACCGATGAAGCTTTGCAAGCCGCCGAAAAAGGATATAAACGATTGATGGAGGCATTGAGAAAACTTAAAAAGCTGGAGGCCTCAACGGCTGTTGGTTCTATGGATACAGAAATCGATGCCCTGGTCGATGGTATTTACACCGATATGAACGACGACTTTTCAACGCCTAAAGCCCTGGGCACCATTTTTGAATTGGTAACCAAGATTAACATTTTGTCGGATGGCGGCACAGAGGGTCAGGTATCAGCAGCTGTGTTGGGCAAGCTACAGACCACGCTGAACACCATGATTGGTGATGTTTTTGGACTGGCAGATGAGGGAGAAGGAGATGGTCAGGGCAGCGCTGTAAATGGCCTGATGGAGTTGATTCTGGACTTACGACAAGCAGCCAGAACCAACAAAGACTGGCCAACCTCCGATAAAATCAGAGATGGACTGGCTTCGTTAAAGATCCAGGTCAAAGATGGTAAAGAAGGTAGCTCCTGGAGTTTTCAATAACACCAGGGCAGCGCCTTTCAATATATCCGTATTTACCCTGCTTGACAAGTGGGGTAAAACCCAGTAACTTTGTATTCAATTTTATTTTAATAAAAATACCCATGAAGAAAATTTTCCCCCTTTTATTATTGCTGCTTGCTTTTATAAATCTGCAAGGTCAGACCGTGACCAATACGCAGACTACATTGATCACCAAACGAACGGCTGACTGGTGTCCGTATTGTGGAACCTATGGCTGGCAATTTACCACCCAGCTAAAACCCAAACTGGTAGGTAAAGACGGCATTATGTGGAATGTCCATTATTCCGGTGGATTGGCTACCAATACCAGCAAGGCCATTGCAGCTAACATTGGTGGCGTTGGTCAACCTTTGATATTTTTAAATACCGAAACCGACGACATAGGCCTCAATGCCAGCAATGTTGCCGCCAAAGTAGATGAAGTTGCCCAGTGGGTAGATGATCTGAGCCTGTTTGGAGCCTTGATTGGCATGGGTGGAGAAGCAAAAGTCAACCCTTCCAATGAATTGACAGCCAAGGCCAAGGTCAAATTTTATGATTCCGCAGAAAACGGTGAATTTTACCTTGGCTTTTATCTTGTAAAGAAAAACCTGGTAGCCTTCCAACAGTCGGTAGGTCAAAATGCAGTACACCATGCTGTTTTGGATCAAAGCCTTACCGAAGGTTTTTTTGGCAATAAAATTGGAGCAGCGCCCGTTAGTAAGGGAGCAGAATTTGAAACAAGTGCTTCCCTGGCCAATCTGGTATTGCACAATGGAAAATTGGAAGATACCAAGGTGGTTATGGTATTGTGGAATAAATTGTCAACGGGCAAATACATCTTCCTCAATGCCAGAGAAGTTGACCTCCAGCTTACACAGACTACTTCTGCACAGGATATTGACCAGACCCTAAGCTTCACAGCCAAAGCAGGATCTGATTATATTGATGTGCTGATAGATGATGCTTCAATTGATCCCACAGCTATTCGTGTATACGATGTCAACGGACACGAATTCAAGGGTCAAACCAGTAAGGCGGATAATCATTCATACAGAATAAATGGCCTCAATTTGGTGCCTGGTGTCTATTTTGTAAAATTGGAGGTGGGACACAAAACTGCTACAAGGCAAGTATTTTATACCCATTGATGATACAAAGATTAACATTGACGGGGTTCCTGTACTTGGCTACGGGAACCCTTTTTATTTTCGCCCAGTCGCGAAGAGACACTTTTTTGAAAGTGGCAGATTTTGCACTGCATTTTGACTATAACTCCTCCCAGTTGAGCGATAGTGCTGTGATGCGTATTGACCACATGCTGGACTCCCTGTCGAAATATAAAGACAAGATTTTTATCCTATCCGCGCATACGAGTCAATCCGGTAGTGTTGCCTACAATCAGCGATTGTCAGAAAAAAGGTTGGAGCAGGTACGGTTTACCTTGATGGGTAAAGGAATAGACAGCACAAACATTGAAGGTTTGGCCTTTGGCAAAGAAAGACCCATTGTAAAAGGTAAGAGCGAAGAGAACCAGGCTGTGAATCGAAGGGTGGAAGTTGAGGTTAGGCGAAGATTTTTATTAACAACACTTCAGGGTCACATCCATACAGACAGTAGTGAGCTGCCGGCACCTGTTTGGGTCAAAGGCAGCAACCGATTTTTTAGAGATTCTGTGTTGGCCAAGTCAAATGGAGATTTTAGCATGGAAGTGCCCGATTTCATGCCTTTGACGCTGTCCACCTTTGTACCGGGTTATGCGGTGGATGTAGTCAATACAATGGTGGATTCCAAAAAAAAGCAAACCACCGCCACCATACCCTTGATACCTTTGCGAGCGGGTCAGGCCATTTACTTTCATTCCATCCAGTTTTATGGCAATAAAAACATTGTCTTGCCAAAATCTATGGAAGCACTAGAGAATCTGGGCATTCAGTTAATACGTAACCGCGATTATTGTTTTGAAATTCAGGGCCATGTCAATGCACCAGGTGTGCCGGCTTCGCAGGTGATGTCTTACATGGATTTGTCTAAGTCGAGAGCAGGGAAGGTATATGAATGGCTGAAACAAAAGGGCATGGACGCCCAACGCATCCTTCCCGCCGGCTATGGTCATCTCAAGATGTTGTATCCCAATGCAAAGGAGGAGCAGCTACAAGAGAAAAACCGCAGGGTAGAAATACACGTCATCGATTGTAATGAGCTTGCAAGACGAAGGCAGGATTTTAACGAAGAAGAATACCAGCGATTGGCCTCACTGCCTTTGTACAACGATTTCAGGGTAAATGCAGAACAACATCGGTAGACTGACTACCAGCTACCCCCACCGCCGCCGCCAAAGCCACCGCCGGAACTGCCACCGCTGAAGCCACCTCCTCCACTGCCCGACGATGAAGCAATGGTGGTAAAAGCCGATGATATTTCTTTGGGACTAAAATCAGAGCTAAAGTCCTCCATCGAATTGTTGCCATGCGGATAATATCCACCGTAATAACCATACCACATCGGGGCCATGGTCTGGTACGGCCTGATCCTTTTGGTGAAGGTCTTATCTAGATTGAAAGCTACTGCATAAGGGTACACTTTTTCAAAATACTGTGGATCGTTTTTGATGAGATCCGGATAGGTTGAAGTGTCGTCGTTTTTCAAAAAATTGTAAAACGCCCTCAGGTCTTGTTTTACCCGCCTGCCCTTTTCTGATGTGCGTGATCCCAGGGATGCCAATACAATAATCAGCACCATCATCAGCATCATAATGATGGCAGAAAGCCAGAATTGATAGTAAAAAAACAATACAATCAGTGGTATGATGGCCAGAAACAAGATCCAGATCCTCCATGATTTGAACCAGAAGCGGTATTGATCATCGTACAGTTGGAGGTCGATGATTTCTTGTTTTATCTGTGACTTTACCTTTTGGTGGGTATCGTAAAAATGGTATTTGAGTTCAGAGAGGGTCACAAAATTTCTACCCGCAAATAAATCATTAAAAAGAGTGTATTCATAGGTTGGGCGTTCACCTTCCAGGTGTTTGATTTTGGTAATGTACATTTCATCAGCGGCCTTGTCTTTTTCCATTTTGATAAAGCCCTGGTGAGCCCAGTATGGAAGTAAGGAAATGACATCGCGGTCGTGTACGATGTGATCGTAGAATGCACCCGTTTCAGCGGGTGTAAGATCCAGCGGTGGATAAGGTTTGGGTTCCACATCTTCGGTATCGTCGCCGCCGCGCATTTTTTTCCAGAAACCAAAGAGGCCCAGGATCAGCCCAAGGGGTAGCAAAGACATGGGCCATTGATCGCCGAAACCTTTGGGAGGGGGTGGCGGGGTTATCATTTCGAGGGTCTGGTTGACAGGCACATAATCTTTAGGCAATTGGATGGCAATGGTGAGTCCCTGACCGGGGTTAAGGGCAGCGGTGGTTTCACCCCTGATGTAGCGACCTTGCTGACCGATGGTAGCTTCCTTGCCGTTTTCACCTGCACTGCCCGTAAAAACGCGAAGGTTATTGTATCTGATGTTGAGACTGTCGGGCAGCAGCACAGAAAAACTTGCTTTTTCTATGACGGCCTGCCAGTCGTTGCCGGTGATGTTCCAATAAAATTCTTCAAATTCCGGGCTGGATATGAAGGGGCCTTCAACGGTATAATGAATTACATATTTCTGCGGACCACTGAGGTAGATATCCGGATCGCCTATGCGGATGGATTTCATTCCATTTTTTTTGCTGACCTTAAAGGGGTGGTTGTCTACGGTGATGCCGGAAATCTCGGTTTTGTATTCTCTCCCTTCATTTTGGAATCTGTAAGGTATATCGCGGAAAATGCCACGTTTCTGTTCAGTAAAAAAAACATCGATGGTTTCGGTAACCTCAATTTTTCCTTCTCTGGAGAGTTGAATCTGAGCGTCGAAAGAAGAGATTTTAAAGCCCTGGGCCTGATAGGCAGAAAGGGATAAAAGCACAAGTAAAAAGGAGAGTAAATGTTTCATGTAAGCACGATTTTCAAAACTTCCAACGGAGTGGCATGCAGAATGGTTCAGCATATTGAAGAATAACGACCAAGGCAGGAATTAGGTCAATCAATGAAGGGATTTAAACGATGAATAAACAAGCTGCTTTGATTTGAGCAATTGTTAAATATTATTTCGTAAAATTAAATTTTAACGGATAAAATTTTTCTGAATTCAAATTCTGATTACATTTACAGAATAATAGTTTGTCGTTGAAGAAAAAACTGCAAAAGCTTGCGCAGGTCAGACACCGTCCCAACTTTATGGCATACGCCTGTTTGGCGGGAGTTTGTATTTTCTGGGGGACCACCTGGGTGGTGAGTGCGTGGACCGTAAGGCAGGGTGTTTCAGCGTTGCAGGTAGCGGCGGTACGACAAATCATAGCGGGTGTGGTATTGTGTACTTCACTTTGGTTTGTTTTAAAAGACAAGTTGGTGTTACCCTCCTGGCGAGATACCGTTTTGCTGGCCTTTCTCAATTTTATTTGCAGCAATGCCCTAAGCACCTGGGGGGTCAAATTTATACCCGGTGGTTTGGCTTCGATTGTAGGAGCTGCTTATCCATTATGGCTGGTGGTATTGTATACCTGGTTTTTTGACAAAAAGATTTCAATGGCCATCTGGATCGGCATGCTGATGTCGTTTTTTGGCCTGGTGCTGGTATTTTATCCGTCTTTGCAGGGAGCCGATGTAAAGGGCAATTTTGTGTTTGGATTTTTACTATCCGTGTTTAGTTCCATCACCTGGGCCCTGGGCACCATTTATACCAAAAGGCAGGCCGACCGGCAGGTCAATCCTTATTTCAGTATAGGTTTACAGATGTTGCTAAGTGGCAGTGTGCTCAGTTTGGTATTGTGGATGGGAGGTCAATTCACCCCATTGACAGAGATACCGGTTGGGGTTTGGGGTGGTATCGGTTATCTTACTTTGTTTGGCAGTTTGATTGCTTTCAGTTGCTTTTTATATGCCCTCAAACATTTGCCGGCAGAGCAAGTGAGTATCTATGCTTATGTCAATCCGATCGTAGCCTTGTTCATCAGTCACTTTACCATGGGTGAGGCCATAACACCCATGTTGTTGTTGGGCACCGCGGTAGTTATAGTGGGTGTATACAGCATCAACCGCGCTTTTAAGATCGAGGTTTAAGTCAGAGAGCCGCCAACGCCTGCAAGATGAGTTCGCCCTGCTCAGCTGCGGTGACATCCGAAATCACTTTAAGAACATGGCCTTTTTCATCGATGAGGTAGGCTTTGCGATAAACGCCCGTTACCTCCTTGCCCATAAATATTTTGGGTCCATACGCTTCAAAGTCGTACATCATCTTTTTTTCCGGGTCGGCCAGCAGGTCTATTTTCAGGCCATATTTATCCACAAATTTTTTGTGTTTGGCCGGCTTATCGGGACTCACCCCAAAGACAGCAAATCCTTTGCCCTTTGCCTGATCAGCTACTTCATTGGCCGTAAATACCTGTTTATTGCAGGTTGGGGTGTCGTCTTGTCCGTAAAAAAAGAGGATGTATTTTTGGCCCAGCAGGCTTTTATTGCTGATTTCGGTGCCATTTTGGTTGAGGGCGGAGAAGTGGGGGAGGTGTTTCATAGTGGTATAATGTTCGAAATGGTAAAATTGTTGCAGCGCAGGGCCCTGCGCTGCAAATATCGTTGGGACGCATGGCCATGCGTTCGTACTGTAATATCAAAAATAATAGAATTGTTGCAGCGCAGGGCCCTGCGGGTCAGAATATCATAGCGCCATATTACTGTTGATGTTGATTAGGCTAATTGGTTCCTCTTATTGACAATGCTGCGTTTTCTTGTTATATTTGTGTTATAACAAATCAAAAAAAATGGATAATCAGGAGCTATTGAGTAGAATTGTGATAGATCCTTCTATTTGTCATGGTAAGCCGGTGATACGGGGCATGAGGTATACGGTGCAAAGTGTTCTGGAATTGTTGGCATCGGGTATGACCCACCAGGAAATAATTGCTGATTTTACTGATTTGGAGGATGAAGACATCAGGGCTTGTTTGCTATTTGCTTCGAGAATTGCAGATGTGAAAAGTATTAGCTCATTGGTTGCATGAAATTTATAATTGATGCACAATTGCCAATACGTTTAAGTCTTTTGCTAATAAGTCGTGGATTTGATTCAATACACACGTCTGAATTAGAAAAGGGAAATTTTACAACCGATAAAGAGCTCATTGAAATTTCTATTCGTGAGTCCAGAATAGTAATTACAAAGGACTCAGATTTCTACAATTCATTTTTACAAAAGGCAGAACCCTACAAATTAGTTTTTCTAAAAGTAGGCAATGCCTCAACAGAAGAAATCTTATCAATTTTTTCTAAAAACATGGAATTAATTTTGGATTATCTTACATACAATTTTGTAATTGAGATTGGGCCGAAGAATATAATTGTAATAATTTAAGTTGCACTATTTTTTGTTAAGTTGTTTTATAATTTATTTTCTGATGGTTTGATCGAGGCAATGAAAGAGGTGCCCCTCAATTTTGAAACACCCCGTAGCGACGCAATATTTTGCGTTGTAACGCAACATTTAACTTCCACGCGAATAAAAAGGAAGCCTAAATGGCTTCCACGTGAATAACCGCACGTAGTGCGGAGAACCGCACGTGGTGCGGTGAAAGAAAGAAAAAATCCAAGCCTGTAGGGCTTGAATTTCCTCGTTTTGAGTAGAAGTCAGTTCTATATCAGAAATACATACCACAAAATCTAAATTTCACCTTCAATTTCACCATCTATGGTAGAATGGCCCATTACCAAAAGATTGGAATTCGTTTATTCAATATCGAATGAAAATTTGGCAATAGCAGTAAAAAAAAAAAGAAGTTAACATTAACGACATATAACATTATGTGGATGGCAATGAAAACTAAAGTGCCAGCAGTCTCAACCGCAGGGAGGATACTATATTTAATGAGATATCATATTTAGGCTATTTTCAATTGTGAATAATCCCAATTCATTCATATCAATGTTTATCAAAAATCATTCATTTGGCACAATGGTCAGGGATCAAGTTCCAACGGAAAATTTTATTTTAAAAATGAAGTGGAGACGCATGATTATGCGTCTCTGCGGCCGTTCCAAAAAAGATCCACCGTTTCTGATTGTTGGGTATTAATTTCTTTATATTTGTATCATGCACCTCCCCCATAAAATAATAAAAGGATATCATGGGATTGTAAAGGGAAACAGCATGCTGAAGCTGCTTTTACCTCTCTTGATGCTTTTATCTTTTTCCAGTATCAGTGGCAAAGACCATTTCACCAACGCCACCTCCCTCGGTGTCACCGCCTCCCACCCAATCTACTCCACCACCTACCACGATTGGCGACTGGCAGGAGAGCTGGAAGTAGGAGAGCGCGTACTTACTTACAAAAGTGAGGCTACCGTAAGCAGCACAGTGAAGAGGGCCGGCAGTGAGACAGTGTATAACCTGGAGGTAAAGGATTTGCATAACTTCCTGGTGGGGGATGAGGGGGTGGTGGTGCATAATAATTGCCTAAAAGAAGCTGCAGAAGAAGGAGTAGAATCAAAACTTGTTAAAGAAGCAGTTGGTGATGTTATCGATGAAGTAAAAGATGAAGTAGGAGCCGAAGTTAGAGAACAAGCGTTAAAAAAGGGCCGAAAATTAACATGGCCGGAAGTTCTTGCATTTTTCAAACGAGGAAACTTATTTAACAAAAAAGGTGTTGCTAAGTATACAAACAGCAAATGTGAAATACATCTCGGTAATGGGAAAAGGCTAGATACATATATTCCTGGTGAAAAAATTATTTCAAGAAAAGCTACGGATTTGGATCAAATCGAAGAATCGACATGGAGAAATTATTGTAATGAGTTGATTACTAAATACAAAAGAGGAACACCGGTCAAGTCATCAAAAATGCCAGGAGAACCTCCTTTAAGTGGTAATTACTTTATTGAAGTACCTGCATCAAATCAGTCAGCTCAAAAATTGGCTACATTCAGAGCAATTGCTCAACGTGATTATGGAATTGAAGATATAATCTTTTTAATTGAATAATGAAAGACATAATTTTACAAGCATTTTCTGAAATAGATTTTGTAAATCGTTACAAAGAGATATGTGATGCATATACAGATTTTGACAATGGCAAATCGTTTAAAAAGGGTGAAGTACAAGAATTATTGCAAAAACTAAATATTGATTTGGAATATTCGTCAAAAGAAAAGCTCTTTTTGAAGAATTATAGAGTTGGTGATTTAAATTTACGATTTATATTATCATACAATTATGGCTTTATTGATTGTATGTATGCATGTTGGACAGACGATTTTGCTTTTAGATTAAATGAAGGCTTAGGTGGAATGGCGGTAATGATTGATAATAATTTTGAAGACATGGTAAAGTATAAATTTCCAATAGCATCTTCAATGGCAGATTTTGAAAAAATTTTGACAACATTATTCACGTTACATATGGACTTTATTAATAAGGTGAAATGCTTTATAGAAGAATGATTTGGTTTATTACAAAGCCTATTTTTTACTAAAGACTAGACTTAATGAACCCATCTAGTATAATTAGGGTATGAGATTTATTACTAGTATTCATATTTTGGACTACCACAAGTCAGTTGAGCAAAACAGGTTCTTTAAATAGACCTTAATGATCATTTTCAACAAGCAGATAACCCACGGTAGGATTAAAGGAAGGTTATTATATTTTTAGCTGCTACAACATAAAAAGTTTTCTCATCAATGTCCTGTCTTCTTATGACTGAGATCATAAAATTGAGCAACTCGGCTAAATC
>CALMWS010000131.1 GCA_937870795.1 uncultured Bacteroidota bacterium
CGTTAAATGCTGCAAGCCATGTGCCTCCCCCCGCTTCGCTACGGGCTATGCTGTCTCATAAAATACCGCACTAGTCGAATGTCCCAAGTCAGCCACCCACCGCGAAGGCCGCAGGCCCAGCCTCCCTGCGCATGTCGCCCGTCTCATGTCGCCCGTCCATCCCACCGCGAAGGCCGCAGGCCCAGCCCCTCCATCGCATGTCGCATGTCGCATGTCGCCCGTCGCCTGTCGCATGTCGCCCGTCGCTCCGCGCATTTTTAGCAGGATTTGCCAAACAACTTCACACCGCAGTACCCTACTTTTGAAAACAAAAAAATGTACCGACAGCTTTTTACCCATTTTGTATTGATTTTTCTTTTTCTCAGCACCGAGAGTGTTGCTCAGGTTAATGCAGATCTTCAGTTGCGACTGGATAAAACACTGGACAGTATGCGCATTCGCATTAAATCAGCGGCACTGAGTGGGGGTATGGTTTTGCCAGATGGAAGTGTGTGGACTTCTGCTTCCGGTATGGCTTCTCAAAACCCGGTTACACAGGCGCGGCCTGATCAACTGATGCTCATTGGCAGTGTGACCAAAACCATTATTTCTGCGGCCATCCTCAACCTGGCACAGCATGGTCAACTGGCACTCAATGATAAAATTTCCAAATGGATTGAGCCCCTGCCCCACATCGATTCCAATATCACCATCACCCATCTGCTCCGACACCAAAGTGGTATTTATGACATCCTCACAAGTCAGGCGCTCAACTTGGAAATGATTACCCATCAGGATGTGGTCTTTTCGCCATGGGACATTATTACCCGGTATCTTCAGCCTCCTCTTTTTACTCCGGGTGCGCAATGGTCGTATTCCAATACCAACTACTTTTTATTGGGCATCATCATTGAAAAAATAACGGGTCAGACTTACTATCAATACATACGATCTGAGTTTTTGGAAACCCATCAATTGACTTCTTTTGCCATCCCGGCCTTTGAAATCATGGAGGGAGAGGTGTGTCACGTGTGGCTGGATCTCAATGGAGATCAGCTAACAGAAGATGCGCACGACTTTTATAGCAATTACATTGCGCTCAATTCTGTGGCCGGAGCTGCCGGAGGATATTATGCCAATTCTGCGGATCTCGCCAGATGGATTTACAAGTTTATGAGGGGAGAAATAGTAAATTCCTCATGGGTGGCAGAAGCTCAAAAAACAGTGTATGCATCAGGAGTACCAAACGGTACCTATGGCTTGGGCCTGATGAAAAAATCATTCCTGGGCTACACCGGCTATGGCCATGGCGGCGATCTGGGCTACTCGGCCAGTGCATGGTATTTTCCTGAAAAAGAAGTGAGCATTGCCGTACTCAACAATGACGCAAAAAATAATTCATGGAACTTGGTGCCTGTGGTACAAGCTCTCTTAAAAACTTACAATACCTGGGTTGCGACCACCTCTACCTTTGAAGACAACGTGTCTGCACAGCTGAAGCTCTACCCCAATCCGGCTCAGGCTGAGATTACCCTCGACCTGGCTGATGGGTTGACAAAGGCAAACCATGGAATCAGCATCTGTGATGGTCGTGGTCAGATTTTCTGGCAATCATCCCCCATAAAAAACAACATTGTAACTGACAAGCTCACCATTGATATAAGCCATTTTCCGGCAGGACAATACTATGTATGGATGCACCAGGCCGGCATTCAAAAACCTGTAAAAAGTTTTATAAAATCATAATCATGAATATCAATAAATCCAATGTAATCAAATACTGGTACCTCTCACTGCCTGCCTTTGTCATTGCCGTAGCGGGTTTGTATTGCCTTGGCTTCCATTTTGGCCAATGGCTCTACACCGCCAATCATTGATGTATTTTGTCGTGAAAAAGTCATGAAATGAATTGGGCGTGGAAATCCAGCTTAACTGCATTAGTTTTGGTAACAAATCAAATGTATGTTGAATGTTTTTCATGCCCAATCGCTTCATGCAAAACCGTTGCCCAGAAGAAGCAATCTGGTCAACTATTCTTTGTTCAAAACACTCGACTCATGGATCGATTTCAGGAGTTTTTCCATCAAATATGTTTGCAACGGCCTGGAAAAATATACCATCAATCAAAATACCTATGAGGTAAAATCAGGTCAATACATTTTAGCCAATGAACATGCAAGCGGCAAGGTGGAAATCGATAGCAACGAATGGGTTAGAGGTATTTGTATAGACATCTCGCCTGAGCTATTGGCCGAAGCCCTTGCTTCTCAATTGAGGCCCGACACCCTTTGTCCGGATCTCAACCTGGATCGATTTTTTAACTCTCCCGACTTTCTGGATAATCTATACAGCGCTCAACAAACTGCGGCTGGCCAATTGCTGACCCAGCTGGACGCCTCACTCTCTTCTGGAGCCATTAGTCCGGATGCCATACCACAAAACCTGTATTATGATTTGGCTTCGGCCCTGGTACAAGATCATATACCCATTTATTTATCCCTGCAAAACATTCCTTCTGTCAAATGGCAAACTTCCAAAATACTATACAAAAAAGTAGCTGAAGCAAAAGCTTTGATAGAATGCCACACCCATGAAGCCATTGATGTAGCACAACTGGCCTTACATGTACAGATGTCGCCCTATCACTTTCACCGCATCTTTCAAAAAACATTCAGCGTCAGTCCCTATCATTATTCATTGAAAGTACGCCTGAACCGTGCCAATACTTTAATTGCGCACCAAAAATATACCATTACCGAAGCCGCATTCGCAACGGGTTTTTCAGATATATCCTCGTTTAGTAAAACCTATAAAAAACACTTTGGTGTTTCGCCCAGTCAGTTAGCTCTCTAAAAAATATTACCCTATTTTGAAAGTATAAGTGATTACCCCTGGTTTGGGTTCTCCAGGCTTTGCTTCTGCAGGTTTTGATACGGAAGATGTTACTTGATATACAAGCTGTGCAGGCCTTGTTTCCGGCTGTGGAGCGGGAGCTGCTATAGTATTGGGCTTAAAATGAATCTGGATGTCCTTATGAAAAATCACCTTCAGCTTCCTTGGGGTTTTGGGCACCTCAAATTTTAAAAGTCGTACCACCCTCAATGCCTCATCATCAAAAGCACTGCCAAGGCTTTTTATTACCCTGGCATCCACCACAATGCCAAGATGATCAACATCGTACTTAACAATTACTGTGCCTTCAATCGGAATTTCAGCATTGACGGGATAAACCAAATTGGCTTGAATAAAAGCAGACAAAGCCTGATTTCCGCCTTTGTAGTAAGGATTTTTGATAAAACTATCTTCTTTGCGCTCTTTTTTCAAGACCTTTAAATTTTTGCAAAATTAGCAACTGAAAGTCAAATTTTTGGGTAATTCTTTTTTAGGTTCTGCTTCAAGTTTTGAACAATTTTATCTTCGCGTTTATTTCTTTTACATGAATCTCAAAAAATCCCTTTTCCTGCTGGCAGCCATTATTTTGATCTTTGCAGGTAAATACTGGTACTTATCTCCTAAATACAATGAGGGAGAAGTCATCCCTTCATTTAGCGCAAGCTTGCCGGATGGCAGCACTTTTGAACTTTCTAAGCTCAGGGGCAACTATGTGCTGCTGCAGTTTTGGGCATCCTGGTGTGGCCCCTGTAGAAAAGAAAACCCCATGTTGGTAGAATTGTACCGCGAGCTGAAGGATAAAAACCTGGAGATGGTGAGTGTGGCGCTTGAAAAAAATGCGGCTTCCTGGCAAAAAGCCGTTGTTGCCGATGGCCTGATCTGGCCTTACCAGATTTTACAGCAGGGCGGTTTTGATGGTCCATTGGCAAAATTGTACTCTGTACGGCAGGTTCCCACCTTATACCTGCTTGACCCCAATCTAAAAGTATTGCTGACCAATCCATCTCCCGCAGAGGTTAAAAAGTACGTGCTTTCACACGCTTTATAGTACGATATATGCCATTTTTTCGGTTATTTGCGTTCAAATTATGCCAAAATGACCCAAAATTCACTTTGGCAGGCATATTGAGATATCATTGTGACTCATAAAAACATAGACAAAATGACCGAAGAAACCCTGCACAATGAACTTACTGAGACAGGTGAAAATGAAGCCGTAAGCCAGGAGACCACCGTGGCAGATACCGAATATATTCAGGATCTCACTACAGACACCACCGACCTCAGCAAATTAAAAGGCGAGTTGGAAGAAGCCAAAGACAAGTACCTCAGACTTTTTGCGGAGTTTGACAATTTCAAAAAGCGAACCATGAAAGAAAGGCTGGATTTGATCCGAACGGCATCACAAGAGACCTTACAAGCCATGTTACCTGTATTGGATGATTTTGACAGAGCCAAAAAAGCTTCTGAAATGCCGGGATCTACTGAGGTGTTTTCAGAAGGTGTCAACCTCGTCTACCACAAACTTATGGGCATCATGGAAGGCAAAGGACTGAAAGCAATGAGCAGCACAGGAGAAAGTTTTGATCCTGAAAAACACGAAGCCATTACTGAAATCCCGGCTCCAACGGCCGACCTTGCCGGAAAAGTAGTAGATACTGTGGAAAAAGGATATTACCTGCACGATAAAATCATACGTTACGCCAAAGTAGTAGTTGGAAAATAACCACCATGACAAAAAGAGATTATTACGAAATCCTGGAAGTGGCTAAAAATGCGGATGCCGATACCATTAAAAAGGCTTACCGCAAAATTGCCATGAAATACCATCCTGACCGCAATCCCGGAGACAAAGCAGCCGAAGAGAAATTTAAGGAAGCTGCTGAGGCTTATGAGGTATTGAGTGATGCAGACAAACGTGCCCGCTACGACAGATATGGTCACGACGCAGTATCTGGCAATGCCCGTGGTTTTCAGGGGGGAAGTATGAATATGGATGACATCTTCTCTCAATTTGGTGATATTTTTGGTGACGACGGAGGCCCCTTTTCCAGCTTTTTCGGAGGTGGCGGTGGCAGAAGAACCGGTCAGACCGGACAAAAAGGCACCAATCTGCGCATCAAGGTTGCGTTGACCTTAGAAGAAATTGCTACAGGGGTCAATAAAAAAATCAAAGTAAAAAAACAGGTTAAATGTCATAATTGTGCAGGAACCGGCGCCAAAGATGCCAATTCTGTCAAAAGCTGTGGTACCTGCCAGGGCTCAGGTTATGTGCGACAGGTAAGAAATACCTTCCTTGGACAAATGCAAACAACTGCTGTTTGTCCAACCTGCCACGGTGCCGGTAAAACAGTAACTGCAACCTGCCATGTGTGTAAAGGAGAAGGTGTTACCCACGATGCCGAAACCATTGATATCGACATACCAGCCGGAGTAGAAGGGGGTATGCAGCTGTCTATGAGGGGCAAAGGCAATGCCGGCAAAAATGGAGGCCCCGCCGGTGATTTGCTCATTACCATTGAAGAGCAGGCCCACGACCATTTTACCAGAGATGGCATGAACATCATTCACGATTGTTACATCAATTTTGCAGATGCAGCTCTTGGCACCTCCATTGAAGTGCCCACTTTGGATGGCAGGGTTAAAGTAAAAATTCCACCCGCCACCCAGGCAGGTAAAATTTTGCGACTAAAAGGCAAGGGACTTCCTTCGGTGCAGGAGTATGGCAGAGGCGATCAATTGATCAACATCAATATTTGGACGCCCAGAGACTTAACAGCTGAAGAGAAAGCCATTTTGGAAAAACTCAGGCATGCACCCAATTTTCAACCCAAACCCACTAAGGAAGACAAAGGCTTTTTTGAGCGGATGAAAGAGATGTTCCAATGAAAAGAGTTTTCATCCTGATGACTTTTTTGGTTGGCATATACGCATGTAACTCTGATACCATCTACAAAAGTGAAGCAGCACTTCCTGAAGCAGGCTGGGTGCGTACTTCACCTGTGTCTTATGATTTTGATATCCAGGACACAACTACTTTTTATGAAATGATGCTCGATGTAAAAGCAAATGAAAATTACAGGTACCAAAACCTTTATGTCAACATTGAAACCCGTTTTCCGGATGGCAAAACAGAAAAAGATATTGTTTCGCTCGAATTGGGCACACCCGGAGGAAAATGGCACGGAAAGTGCACTTCCGGCTCTTGCATTGTACCTGTCCAATTGCAACAGAGGTTTAAATTTCCACAAAAAGGCAATTACAAGATCAGCCTCCATCAATTTACAAGGATAGATACCATCAAAGACCTGTCTGCTCTTACGCTTTCCATCAACAAATCAGTTGAGGATTGATAATTTCAGGCCTTTTTTAGTCAATTTAAGCCAAGATTAATAGTATTTGGCCGCAACTTTTCGTTACTCTGTTTTGTGCAACAACAAATGGCTTAATTTTTGTTGTATTAAATATATTTTTAATATGTTGAAAATGCAAAACCGCAGCATACTCCCGTTTTCTGGTATAATGAGCTATCTGATGGTAGCCGTTTTTGTATGGTTTTCGGGAATATCACTTCAAGCTCAATCTCAAATCCCGGAAGCTGTTACCGCATTTAATGAAGCCATCGCTCATTTTAATGCCAAGGCTTATGAAAAAGCCATTATCAGCTACAGCAAGGCCATTGAATTGGATCCCGCCTACACTAAGGCATATTACAACAGAGGCAATACACGCATCAATCTCGAAGACTACAAAGGTGCAATTGCAGACTACAATAAAGTCATCAATCTGGACGCCAAATTTGCCAAAGCGTGGTTATACAAAGGATTTGCTGAGATGAAAACCGGAGAAACCAAGGCAGCCCTCAAATCTTTCAATACTGCACTTGCCAATGATCGAAGCCTGGATGCTGCTTTTCTCAACAGAGGTGTGATCCAGCAAAAACTTGAAAATTATGAATTGGCCATTGATGACTACAAAGAAGTCTTAAAACTGAAACCCAGTCAATACACGGCCATGTACAATCAGGGACTTTGTTACTACAAACTCAACCAATACCAGGATGCTGTTACCAGTTTTACAGAAGCCATCAACCACCAACCCGCCAAAGCTGAACTATACGAAAACCGTGGTAAAAGTTATATCAAACTCGAAAAATTTGAAGAAGCCATAGCCGATTTTACAGCGGCGATCAAGAACAACGCTTCCACCGCAGAATTTTATTACTATAGAGGGTATTGCAAGATGCAAATTGAAGACCTGGGGGGAGCCAATACGGATTTTGCGCTGGCCCTGCAAATTCAACCCGATCACGATGCTTCGCTAACCAACAAGGCCATGGTAAGCCTGCAACTAAGAAAATACGATGAAGCCATTCTGGATTATTCCAATTTGCTGAAAAAAAATCCGAAAAATGCAGATTATTTCATGAACCGGGGCCTGGCTTACCTTCAAAGTGAAGGTTATGACAATGCTGCCGAGGATTTTAAAGATGCTATCGAAATTAAGCCAGCCTTTCCGGAAGCTTATTTCAACCTGGCCAACGTTTTGACAAAGCAGGAAAAATTAGCAGAAGCCTGTGAAGCCATGAAACAAGCATCAAAATTGGGCTACGAACCCGCCAATGCCCACATCAATGTACTTTGCACAGAGAAATAAACCGAGCTGTTGATTTGGGGCTAACTAATCCAAAATTAGCATTCATCGGCCATGTCCGGCAAATCCCGTCAAGAAACTTATTCCGTCCTATATCGTTATTTACAAGGCTTTCATACTTACTTCGTTGTGGGTTTGAGTACAATAACGCATCTTTGCAATTCATAACATCACATGATTAAAATGAAATCATTTTTTACCTGCATGTTCCTTTATTTAATAGTGTCAACAACTTTTGGCCAGGGTATTAAATTTGAAGAAACCACATGGAAGGAGGCCCTCGAAAAAGCAAAAGCCGCCGATAAACCTCTTTTTGTGGATGCCTTTGCTCAATGGTGCGGACCCTGCAAGGCCATGGCCAAAAATGTATTTACAAAAGAAGAGGTAGGTAAGTTTTTTAATGCCAATTTTATCAACTTAAAATTGGACATGGAAACTCCTGATGGCAGGGACTTTGAAGGAATTTATTCCGTAAGTGCCTATCCTACCCTGTTTTTTATTGATGTCAAGGGCAAAATCATTAAAAAAGTAGTGGGCGGACAACAAGTGGAAGGATTGCTGCGAATTGCCAAAGAAGCTCTTTCAAAAAGCTACAATACAGAAGATTTAACCAAAGAATACGATGGGGGCAACAGGGATTATGATTTTATGATTAAGTACATCAAAGCACTCAACAATTCCGGTCAATCCAGTTTGAAAGTGGCCAATGATTATCTGCAAAGCAAGCCCAATCTTACGGATGAGCAATTGCTCGTATTTCAATTTGAATCTGCAACGGAAGCCGACACCAAATTTTTTGAAACCATCATGCAGAAAAAAAATGCAGTGGTGCAACTCGTAGGTGAAGAAGCTTTTAATGAAAAAATCAAGTCAGCCTGCAAAGCCACCATCCAGAAATCGATTGAATATGACACCCCCGAATTGTTTCAGGAAGCCCTGCAAAAATCAGATAAAACTCTGACTGCAGATGCTGCTTTGTTTCGGCATTCTTCTGAAATGATGTACTATCAAACCTTCCATCAAAAAGATGCATATTTAAAAGCTGCAGACCAATTGGCTAAAAAGGCTGACAAAGATGATTATAAAACTTTGCGCTTTGTGGCCGAAGATATTTGCAAAAATTACAAGGAAGATCCCAAGGTGCTGAAAAAAGCAAGCCAACTTGCTGAAGAAGCTTATGAAATCCTACCCAATTACGACAATTTGTATTTTTATTGCCGTACCCTTATTGATGGGGGTGAGTTTGATAAAGCTACCAAGGTTTGCAACAAAGCCCTGGAAGAAGCCAAGAGCAAACAGGCACAAGAAGCCGTTCAGATCGAAGGATTGATCAATTACATTAAAACGAGAAAAGAAAACAACGGTTAATCGATGCCGGTAAAACGGTATTCAATCACATCTTCCCTTGGCTGGTCAGGTATTAACCAGGGAGAAGGAAAATGACCGTGATTGGGCGCATCCGGGTAAAATTGAGCTTCAAGGCAAATACCAGCATGCGCCTGGTAGCCACCTGCGTATTTAACCCCCCTGATATCGGGGTGTAACCCATTGCCGGTGTAAACTTGTAATCCAGGCATGTTGCTCCAAACATCCATAGAAAACAAGCTGCCCTTTAGGCGGGCCTTTAAGTGGTTTTCGCCCGAAATGCCGGTTGCATAACAGTGATCCAACATTATGCCCTGATTCAACAGCTTTGCTAAGATGATACCATTCCTGAGGTCATAAGCACTCTGCTCAACATCTAATATTTTACCTGTAGGTATCAGTGCTTCATCGGTTTCCAGCAATTGAGCCGCAGTTACCATCAGATGGTGTTGACTGATGTCTGCACCTCCCAAATTGAAGTAGCCATGAAAGGTAAGGTTAACCGGACAAGCAGCGTCACAATGATTGCGATAGATAATCTGCAATGTGTTTTTGTCTGTCAGACGGTAGGTGACCCGGGTAGTGAGGTTGCCGGGAAAGCCTCCTTCATTGTCCGGGCTCACCAGGCACAAGGTAATGGCATCTTTTTGAAGATCAATTACCTCCCAAAACTTTTTGTCGAAGCCCATGGGACCACTGTGCAGGCAATGCCTTTGCCCGGCGATGTGTAGTTTTATTTGTTGGCCGTTTGCCTCAAACTGACCATTGGCAATACGGTTGGCATACCTCCCTATGGTACAATTAAAATATGGGTTATCAGGCTGCAAATAACCTTCATCGTTTTCATAGCCCAGCATTACATCATACAAATTACCTTTTTGATCCGGCAACCACAAATGACTGATGGTCGCTCCATAATTGAGCACCCTTGCCTTCATGCCAGCTGCATTTTGCAATTCTAAGATCACTATTTTATCCATCAAAACAGGCATAAAAAAAGCAGGATGAAAACACCCTGCTTTTGTAATTTTTGATAATTGTGATTACTGTTTGCGATTGGCCAACATTTGTTCCACCCCCTGTGTAAATTCAGTAACAGAAGGAGAGTAGCCGGTTTTACCCAATGCACTCACACTGTAATTGTTGTCTTTGTCATTTTTATCAAGGTCAAAAACCCAAACGGTTGGGTAGCCCATTACCTGGAAAGCCTGCTGTAAATTGGCGTTTTGCTGACGAATGTTTTCAGGAATATTTTTCCTTCTGGGGAAATCCAGCTCCAACAAAATCACATTTTTTTCTGCCCATGTTTTGAATTCAGGTTGTGAAAACACACTGGCAGTAAGTTTTTTACACCATCCACACCAATCGCTGCCGGTAAAGTTGGCCATGATGGGTTTTCCTGTTTTTTTGGATTGTGCATAGGCATCATCGAGGTTGGTCAACCATCCCGGATTTTCTGGTTCGTAAATATTGGTGTTTTCTGGAACTCTGGCACCTGACTGAGCCGAAACAGACGCGGAAAACATCATTCCGGCTACAACAAATAAGGTTAATACAAGTCTTGACATCTTTGTTATTATGTGTAATATTATTTTGCTATGACGATATAAAAGTACAAAGTTAACGTGTTTGCTCAAAAAAGTGGGATTTATAAGAAAACATTAACAAAAATTGCGGCTTATATATTAATATTTTTTCTATGTGTTTCCAATTCCCACCGATGCCCTTTTTAATCGGTCATTGATTGCCCGGCCCAGTCCCCGCTCCGGCATCCATTCGGCAAGGATCATTTGTACGGGCATTTCATCACATTCGCGCAAAACGCCAAATAGGTTTTGAGCCGCTTCACGGAGGTCACCTTTGGGCGATAATGTCCTGACATAGCCATTTTGAAGCTTTATACCTTCTTCTTTGAAAGTTATCACTGCAATGTGGCGACTTCCAAATTTTTGAACCAGTGTTGCCAAATCACCCATGATCAGGGGTCTCCTTGGGGCATAATGCGACGACAGCATGCCCGGTGCATCTGGTTGAGAAGCGGAATGTTCCATCACAAAAACCGGCCCTGTAATGGCCTCTACATCCTCTATGGCTAAACCTCCTTTGCGGTAAATGGTAATGCCATTTTCTCCGATGCCCACAATGGTACTTTCCAGCCCAACTTCGCAGGGTCCGCCATCTAATATGTAGGGAATTTTATCTCCCAGTTGGGCTTGCACGTGTTGGGCAGTGGTAGGGCTGATGTATCCAAATGGATTGGCACTGGGAGCTGCCAACGGAAAGTCGAGGATTGACAACAATTGTTGTGTCAATGTATGCCGGGGTATTCTTATAGCTACCCGCTCACTGCCTGCCGTTACCAGATCTGGAATGGTTTCTTTTTTATTTAATAAAAGGGTAAGTGGGCCTGGCATATACCGCTCGGCCAGCGGCATCAACAATTCGGGGATGGCTTCACAGTATCGATCCAAAACGTCAAGACCACTGATGTGTACAATCAGGGGATTAAAACTGGGTCTGCCCTTGGTTTCAAAAATGGCAGCAACCGCTTCTCCATCCAGGGCATTGCCCGCCAAACCGTAAACCGTTTCTGTTGGAATGGCTACCAGCTTGCCCTGCCTTAGGAATTCGGCAGCTTGCCAAACATCATTGCCTATCATGGGGCAAAATTAATATTTTCTTTGTTTTGGCTAATAAATAAAATATCTTATATGAAAATCAGAAATATTCAACATTTATTAACAGTTATTACACCAATATTTAAACATTTCAGAATAATATTTGGTTGACATGTCGCTGCTATTGACTATTTTTGCACTTTCTTGAAGTTACAAAACCACAATCATCATGATGGATCAATTGATCGAACGCTTTCCCGCCCAACTGACCGAAGCACTTGAAATAGGAGAAAATGCCTCAATAAAAGGGCATGATAAACCAATTAATAAAATCTATGTAGCCGGCATGGGTGGTTCAGGCATTGGGGCCAACTTTGTTGCCGAATTCATTGTTGGCGAGTGCAAACTCCCCTATTTGATAGGAAAGGGTTATGATAGCCCTGCTTTTATCGATGAAAACACCCTCTACATTGCCTCATCTTATTCAGGCAATACCGAAGAAACGTTATCAGCATTGTCACAGGTGGTAGATTCAGGTGCTAAAATTGTATGCATTTCAGGAGGGGGAAAACTCATAGCCCTGGCCAAAGAAAAAGGATATGATTTTATTCAAATGCCCGGCGACTGGCCTTCTCCAAGGGCCTGTTTGGGGTATTCTTTGGTACAGCAACTATATGTTTTGTACAAGTTAGACATCATAGGTAAAACCGTGATTGACCAATTGAAATCTTCCATTGATTTGATCAAATACGATCAGGATGAGATTAAAAATAAAGCACAAAAAATTGCAACCCTCATCAAAGGCAAAATACCGGTGATCTATACCACAGATCGCATGGAGGCGGTGGCAGTAAGGTTCCGTCAGCAGGTGAATGAAAATTCAAAATACCTTGCCTGGCACCATGTGATTCCTGAAATGAATCACAATGAACTGGTGGGATGGAGAGATGTGTATGACAACATTGCGGTTATTTATTTCCGCAATAAAGACGACTATAGGAGAAACGCCGTAAGAATGGACATCAACAAAGAAGTGATTTCAAAATACTGCGATACCATCATTGAAATT
Source organism: uncultured Bacteroidota bacterium (assembly GCA_937870795.1). Classification (GTDB taxonomy): domain Bacteria; phylum Bacteroidota; class Bacteroidia; order Chitinophagales; family Saprospiraceae; genus JADKBO01. The sequence continues at coordinate 12,577 of CALMWS010000131.1, forward strand.
TATTCCAAAGGACAAAGTCTGGTTGAAAAATCTATGTATTTCGTGCACCTTGGCGACTGGATCAGCTGGTTTTTGGCTGAACAGAGGGGAGTTGATGCCCTGGAAGTCAATGTCATCGACCATCTCAAAGGGGAGTTGTCAAAACTGGGGTAAGACTATTCGTTTTTTCCGCTGTTTTTTGTCTTTTTGGTGTGTCCTCTCGTCTAAATGTGTGGCGCGGTGCCTATAAATTTCGTAAATTTGTGGGAAATTATTTCCATGGCATTATTTGGATTTGGTCACCGGCCTAAACCCTTGGGCTTTGAATACACACCATTGTATTATGACCCGGAAAATGAAGAAAAAAAATCTCGTTTGGCTGCCCGGTCAGGTGGTATTGAGGGTATGAAAGATCGCATCAAATCAGGCCTTCGATCCAAATCCAATCCGTCCAGAAATAGTTACAGAGCCCAAACCAGGCAGTCTAATATTAGACTCATTCTCATTTTGGGTGTTTTGCTGGTAGTTTTTTATCTCTTCCTCCGTTCCAATGCCTTTATTGGTTTTTTAGAGGCTATGAGCGGACATAAATAAACCCAAAACCAATTGTATGGCTGATATCATTCGGCTTCTTCCAGACAATATTGCCAATCAGATCGCTGCCGGTGAGGTGATTCAACGCCCTGCATCAGTGGTCAAAGAATTGATGGAAAATGCCATTGATGCCGGTGCTACAGAAATTAAGGTTATCCTTAAAGATTCGGGTAAGACCCTCATTCAGGTGATCGACAACGGTTGCGGAATGACAGAAACGGATGCCCGACTATGTTTTGAACGGCATGCCACATCCAAAATCAGAAAAACGGATGATTTGTTTCATATACGAACAAAGGGCTTTAGGGGGGAGGCGCTGGCTTCTATTGCTGCCATCGCCCATGTAGAAATGATCACCCGACCGACCGATGCAGAACTCGCCAACCGAATAACCATCAATGGTTCAAAAATTGAAAAACAGGACTACGTTCAGGGCAGTCACGGGACCAACTTTGCGGTCAAAAACCTCTTTTACAATGTGCCGGCGAGAAGGAAATTTTTGAAGTCGGATCCAGTTGAGCTCCGCCATATAATCGAAGAAATTCACCGTTTGGCTTTGGCTCATGCTGAGGTAGTTTTCCAGGTATACCACAACAGCAATGAGCTTTATCTGCTGCCAGCCGGTACCCTCAAACAACGCATCATTTCCATTTTCGGAAAGTCCTGGAACGAAAAACTCATACCGGTAAGTGAAGCCTCAGATACCATTCACATTGATGGCTTCGTACTAAAAGCAGATGCCTGCAAAAGAAGTCCCGGCGATCAATACCTTTTTGTCAATAAACGTTTTATCAAAAGCAATTATCTCAACCACGCAGTAAGAATGGGATATGAACAATTGCTGGCCCAGGATCAGTACCCGGCCTATTTTATTTTTCTGGATCTGGACCCTTCTACCATTGATGTCAATGTACACCCAACCAAAACGGAAATCAAATTCGATGAGGAAAAACTCATCTACAATTACATTCGGGTTTGTGTAAAACATGCCCTCGGTAAATATCTGGTAGCCCCCACCCTTGACTTTGAAGCGGATACCAACACCCTGCACAAAGCAGACAACCGAATTGAGACGGAGAGGTTTCACACTGAAAAATCACTTGAATCTGCCAATCTTTCACATTGGCAGGAAATTTACAAAGGAATGGAGCGTAGTGCTACTGCTGATCCATCGAGCCAGCAACTAACGCTTGAAAGCGGTATGGGCTCAAGCCAAAGTGAGGGATTTTTGCACTATGGCGGTAAAGACCCTTATCAGCTCCACAATGCCTATATTTTATGCCACATGAAAAATGGCTTTATCCTTTTAGACCAACAATATGCTCATGAACGAATTCTCTATGAAGAAAATCTGAGGTCATTACAAGGCAATAAAAAAGCAGTTCAACGGGAGCTATTTGCCCAACATGTAGAATTTGATGCTGCCACCGCTACCCTGGTTTTGTCTTTACTTGTAAAACTCAATGATCTGGGGTTTGAGATTGGAGAGTTTGGAAAAAATACATTTGTAATCCATGGACTACCTGCAGGATTGGAAGCAGGCACCAACCCAATTGAACTTCTGAAGGCTACCGTGGTTAATTATCAGGAGAATCTGGAGTTTCAATTGGGCACAGATATGAATATGGCACGTTCACTGGCAGCCAGTGCATGTATGAAAAGAGGAAAACCACTGACCGTTGCTGAAATGAAAACATTGGTTGACAAACTTTTTGCCTGTGAAACCCCATTTACCAGTCCTTCAGGCCATAAGACCTTTGTGCATTATGATCTCGAAGACATCAAAAAACAATTTAAATAGTTCCAATGGTTCCATTGACAGATGTGGTTAAAAACCTGCTTATCATCAACGTTTTGGTCTATCTGACTTTAAACTTTTTTTTGCCCCAATTCAATTTACAGCCTTATTTTACCTTATTTCCCCTCGATAGTGAATTGTTCAGGCCTTTTCAGATTGTGACCAGCATGTTCAACCACGATCCCCATGGCTTTCGCCACTTATTGTTCAATATGATGGCCTTGTATTTTATTGGCCCTATCGTTGAACACACTCTTGGACCCAAACGATTTTTATTTCTTTACCTGTCGGCCGGGCTACTCAGTGGTATTTTTCACCTTTTCCTGTCCGATGGACCGGCGGTAGGGGCTTCTGGTGCTATCAACGGGGTAATGATTTCTATGGCGCTCATGTATCCCAATCTCAAAATGATGGTATTCCCATTCCCTTTTGAGATCAGGGCCATCGTATTGGTGGGCTTGTTTTTGGCGTTTGATTTATTTTCAGGTATTACCCATTCTTCAACTGGCATTGCCCATTTTGCTCACTTGGGGGGAGCTGCCATGGGAGCATTTTTGACTTACTATTGGGGACTCAGCAATGTGGGGCGACGATGATGAATGCTAAAAAAATCAAAATGGTGAAAATGAGTAAGCTTATTTTTGTTCTATCTTCGTTATAAAAGAAAACAGAGAATGTTTAGGTCTTTAGCAGACGATATCCGCCAAAATTTTAAAACCGGCAACATGGTGACCAAACTCATCATTGTCAATGTGGCGGTATTTGTGGTAACAGCGCTGCTATTTGCCTTTTCAAAACTATATCCATTCGACACCTGGATTCATCAGTACCTGTGTTTGCCTGCCAGACCGGATTATTTTCTTTATCGACCCTGGACTTTTATCACCCACCTTTTCATTCATGGCGGCGTTTTTCATCTGCTGTGGAATATGGTGGGACTCAATCTTTTTGGGCGAATAACAGGAGATCTTCTGGGCGATCGAAGGATCCTTCCTTTGTACATCTTCGGAGGTCTAATTTCCGGAGTGATCTACCTTTTGTCAGTTAATTTTATCCTCCATGCGCCCAATTCATTTGCCATGGGTGCATCTGGTTCCATTATGGCTATTGCAATGACTGCAGGACTAATTGCACCTGATTACATAATTCGATTATTGTTGATTGGCGATGTTAAGATTAAATACATTGTTGCAGCATTTATTTTCCTCGATATTTTGGGCACACAGGCAGAAGTGAACACCGGAGGCCATTTTGCCCATTTGGGTGGAGCACTGGCTGGCCTGATGTTTATTTTTTTATACAAAAAAGGATACGACGTGCTGTTGCCTTTCGAAAAACTGCAGCAAGCACTTACTTTTCAACCTAAAGCCAGCAAACACATTGAGCATCGTGCCAAAATGAGGGTTGAATACAGAAGTGTCAGAAGTCAATCAATGCTTACCCGTAAGAGTCAGGAAGAAAGCCTGCCCTTTCAGGAAGAGCTCGACCGGATACTGGATAAAATCAAAGAAAAGGGCTACGAAAAATTAAGTCAGGAAGAAAAGGCCTTTCTCAAAAAAGCCAGTGAGAAAAAATGAGTCTTAAGGTCAAAATATTGCTTGCTGTCAATCTCCTTGTTTGTCTGGCAATGTTGATGTCTTATCTGGCTCCACATATTGATCCTCAAAAGTATTGGGTGTTTTCTTTTTTTGGTCTTATTTATCCTTTGCTGGTTTTGGTCCAGCTTGTTTTCCTGATTATCTGGCTGTTTACAGATATGAAGTTGAGCTTTCTCCCCTTATTGCTAATAGCAGTTGGTTATAAAAATATTGGGCATTATTTTGCTTTTCATTCCAAGCCTGTGGTCAATGATCATCACGATTTTTCAGTAATCAGTTTCAATATTTCCAATGCTTTGGAAGCTTATGATTCGAGGTCTGAAGTAAAAGCCGAAAAGAAACAAAAAATGGAGGCTTTTCTGCGTAGGTTCAACGATGAAGACATTATCTGTCTGCAAGAGGTGGGTGATTATGCCTCGGATCTGATCAAACAAAACTTCAAATCGTACCACATCCACAAGTTTAGCAAAGGGGCGGTCATCCTTAGCAAACATAAAATCATTAAAAAAGGACTGATTGAATTTGGGACAAAGACAAATTCTTGTTTGTGGGCTGATATTGAAATGGATTCTGATACCCTCAGGGTTTACAGCATTCACCTGCAAAGCAACCGCATTACGGAAGCCACCAACAATGTGCTCAACAGCGATAATTTTGATCAGGATAAGACCTGGGAGAGTATCCTGGGTATACTGAAAAGATACCGCCAACATCACAGAGCACGAAGTGTCCAGGCCAAAACAGTCAAAGAACACATATCGCTGAGCCCATACCCGGTATTGGTGTGCGGCGATTTCAACGATGTACCTATGTCCTTCACCTACGAGCACATCAGTGAACGGTTGGTGGATGCATATAAAACCAAAGGAAGTGGTGTAGGCAGCACTTTTAATGGCAAAATTCCTTTTTTACGAATCGATTATATTTTGGCACACCCTATGCTGAAGGTGGTCAAATTTAATGTGATCAGGGAAAATTATTCAGATCATTTCCCAGTGGCGGCCTTGTATTCTTTTCCCAAGGTCTGATTTCTGGCTCTGTTTCTATACACTACAATAATGGCCATTGCAAGGAAAAAAAAGGGCCCTACTTTATCGGTTTCAATCATGTCATTGATGGTGTTGAGCAGCAAAATAATGCAAAAACTCAGCATAGCCGCCATTACCGCAACCCTATCTTCTTTGTTGGTAAGTTGGTGGTAGGTACGTTCACCTGAAACCAGTACTATGATACAAAGCAAGATAAATATTACAAAGCCTATAAAACCCTGCTCTATGAATACGAGTAAAAAATAATTATGGACTGTGGAGTTGTCAATGTTGTTACTCACATAAGTTTGAAAACTTGAGACTGTGTAAGCTCCGTAAGAAGAATAAAAAGTACCCGGTCCAAAACCCATAAGTGGTTTGTCCTGGATCATTTGCACCCCGGCTACCCATCGATAGAGTCTTTCCATGGTAGAAATATCTTCCATTTTGTAGGTTGCTGTCAATAATTTATCAAAGCGCTGGTGACTGATGGTTTTTTCGTATTGGGGATTAAATCTCAGGTAATTGTTGTTGTACATCAAATATGCGATTCCCATCATTAAGGTCAGTGAGGCCAACAATAGGGCATGCATCATCCATCTTTTTTTGATGATGTAATAAATTACAACAGCCAGCACCATAGAAAGAATGGCAGCACGGGTATAAGAAAAATAGATGCCCACCGCATATAAAGCCATCATGACCAGGTATATCATTTTTGCAGTCCACGCCCTGGACCACATCACCAACGCCCACAAATAGGGCAAAAAAATGACGATGATACAGGCGTAGTTGACGTGATTTCTAAAAAGAGGTGTAACTACAAAATTGGCATCTTCAAATGAAAAGTCTTTTTGAGAATGCCGAAACAAAACAATCATGATCGAAATAGCCAACATATAAACGGCATACTTAGTCATGCGGGTAATGTCTTGATTTCCTTTCAAAACATGTAGGCTAAAAAAATAAAATGGTATAATGTACCATAATTTGGCGAGCGTCACCTTGGCAGAAATAATTGGAAACTGAGAGTTGATGGATGAAATCAAAATCCATACAAAGTGAAGAAGTAAAATGGCGGTTATCGGATGGCGGTAGTTGGAAAAATTACCGTGAAATGCCTTTGAAAAAAACAAAAGCAGTCCAATGCCAAAGAGTAGCATCATGATGGGTTCTGATGGAATATCCATACCCAGGCTGGGTGTAAAATTGTATTCTATCGAAAAGGGAACGACAGCAAAAAAGAGGTAAAATAAATTGCGATAGTCGGCAATAACCCATAAAGCAACGGGGGTTAGTACTGGTACCAGAGCAGGTAACCAATTGTCCATCCATAAGGCTAGCAGGATGAAAAACGAAGAAAAAGCCATCCATAAGCCATAGATGGATTTTTCTGACCATGCCGGACCGGTCAGTGCAGCTGATTTCATGCCAAACGCTGGCGGTATGAGTGAATCATCAAAACTCCCGTTACAGAGGCAACAAATGAAATCAACATGGATAAAAGGATGATCAATGATCGCTTGGGTCTGCTTTTGTGCTCTGGCACAATGGCTTCATCTACCAAATGGATGGCAGTAAACGGTGAGTCGTAGGCTGTTTTCAGCAAGCGCTCTTTTTCCCTTACAATGGATGACTGATCTGATGCCCTGCTATACGCCTGCTCGACCGCCAGTAAGTGGGAAATGTGGTTGTTGAATTCAGCAATTTTCGACTGAAGCACTACAATTTTACTGGCATAACCACTTTCAAATGCCTTGTATTTGATGGTGCTGTCCTTTTTGGATTCATACTTGCTAAAATATTGAGCCCGCGATGCTGCCTCTGATTTACTGGCAATGGCCTGAATCAATTCATCAGAAAAAACCCTTTGCTGATAATTGGCTTCAATCAAATTGTGCTTTGACTTTAAAAGACGAATGCTGTCCTCTAATATGGCCATAATTTTTAACTGCTCTTCTACATTTTTGCGATAGCTTTCCAGGGACTTAAGTTGAGTGTTTTTCACAAACTGCTGGGCAATGGCTTCTGTCCTGGTTCTTGCTTCATTGGCTATATCTGCTGCCAACTCCGGGTTTTTATCTTCAACCGACAGAATCAGTGCGCCATATTTGGATTTGATGGCCTTGTAGTTTCCTTTGAAAAGTTCTTTCATTTTAAACTGGCCTTCCCGGGTAGTGGAGTCCTGATCATAATGTTTGTACAAGTCAAATTTCCGGATAAGATAGGTTATCATCCTTTCTGATGTAACAATCGAAAAAAGTCGATCCAGATCATCAGAGCCACCATATACATACATTGGAGCATTGTTGTAACCCAGCTGGGTTGGGTCTGCCAGTGTTGGACTAGCCGGGTAAAAAACAGTTTCTGCCTTGTAATAATTGGGCTGCATCAAACTAAAAACAGCCGAAATAAGTCCTACTGCTACCACCGTAAGTATGATGGTTTTTTTCCAGGACATCAGAACATTGAGTATAGAAAGTAAGGAGTAATCGTTGGTCATGATCTTGGATTGGAACAAAAAAATCAGCGCGCAAATCTAAGGTATTTGCCTCACTAAAACGTCATCCGGCCTTATTAAGTGGGTAGGCTGTCAAAAAACACTAAAAAAGCTTGGTTTTTTATATAATATTCATACGATGGGGCCTACTACTTAAGAAATTATGTAAAAAACAGCCATTATTACAAGGCAAAGTCAGAAGGTGCAAAAAAGCATTAAAAAATATTTAATACAGGTATAAGAATTAAAATGAAAATTGAATACTATTCAATAAAAAATTGTATTTGTGTGTTTTTATCTAATATTTATTCGTTTTATTTAAATTTATTTTTATTTTTTAATGGTTTTGTAATATCTTTGCATTGTAGATGATCGATAAATGTATCGGTTCTTTGTGATAATAATGTGAGGTGTTGAAATTGGCAGACATGCCCTCCTGTCTCGGGGGTGGGGATAATATGACAAACGGAGTGTAATTTGGGTTGACCACTAATCCTTAATTTATTGAGGTTTTGCACTTTGGCTAAGTACCCTGTGGAGGTTCGAATCCTTCTCTCACAGCTAAAAGGCTTGCAGTTTTCTGCAGGCCTTTATTTTTTGGTGAAATCCGATTGCCAGCGACTGAGATTGCCGTAAGCGTCTCTTACTTCTATGACCAGGGAATGCAGGCCGGGAGATAAGCCCTGGATTGGCACCGTAAGGGTCTCTGACAACGACCTGAACTCACATGGAAGCCATAAATCGTCTACCCAAACATTGTAAGTAAATGCTCTGGCACTTGCAGAGGTTTGAATGTTGTCTCTAATCCTGAATTTGAAAGCATTACCTTTTGTATCTCTTGAAAAATTGACTGGACGGATGTCAGCTGCTTTTTCATCAGCATAAAGTATATACTTTCCAAAATCGTTAACCGTGGTAAAGAGACTGTCATTTTTCAATTCATTGCCATAGTCCATGGGTCTGCCCCCGCCAGCCCTGACCAAACACAATTTATCTTTTTTCACCAACAATGAATCTGGAATTTTTACAGCCAGGCGAATGCCATCCAGAATGGGTTCGTTGTAATCCCCAATTTCAAATTGTGTGGCTGTATCGTTACCTGTTGATTTTATTCCAAAAGTTATATCCCTGGCAAGGCTGGAGGGAAAAAATGTGACATCCAGGTTCTTGTGATTTACGGTTTGAATGTGTCCATGCCTGACGTTGGGACTCGGTGTAGCCGGAGGTTCAAAGCTGGGAGCTCTTTTCAATTGAAACTGGTAAGTGCTCTCGTTGCCGTTGAAATCACTTGCTTTCATTTCCACTTTTCTCCATTTGTCTTTGTAGAGCGTGATCAGGCCACGTTGGCGATCATTTTGTACAATAGACAGGCTATTACCAGGCACACGGTAACAGAGTACTTCCGTAGCATAATTTTTGCGGGCTACTTCAAAGCGGGTATGAGCGTCGATGAGATGTGTTTCGTTCAATAAAAACCGATCATAGGATACCTGATAATAAAGGGTGTCATCAACCCACATTTCCAGCTTGTACAAGCCATGTTTGTTGTGGCTGCCGTCTATTAAATCGTGAGCTGCAATGGCAATGCCCG
>CALMWS010000132.1 GCA_937870795.1 uncultured Bacteroidota bacterium
TATGCACAGGATGAAATCTTGGTTAACAAAGATTTTCAACTTACACTGGGTTTGAGAGCTGATTACTTTGGTTATGACAACTCTACAGCCGCAGATTTTTACAATCCGGTAGTGGGTGGATTGACATATAAGGATGAAAATGGAGCTGATCTTAAAATCAACACCTCTAAGTTCCCAACGGCTAAGATTTTGCTGTCACCAAGGCTTGGTTTCAACTACGACTTGAGTGGCGAAAAAACATTCCAAGTCAGGGGAGGAACGGGTATTTTTGTATCCAGAATCCCACAGGTATTGGTTTCCAACCAGTTGGGCAACAATGGTGTGAATACTGCACTTCTCAACGTAACCAACACCACTGCTTATCCATTTACTACGGATCCCAGCAAGTTTATACCTGCAACTACAGACATTACCAAGTTGCCACCTTATGTAATCAATGCATCTGATGAAGCATTGAAGAACCCATCTATCTGGAAATCAAGTTTGGCCATCGATAAGAAATTTGGCAATGGCTTTACATTGACAGTAGAAGGTATTTACAACAAGTTTTTGCAGGCACTTAGGTACATTGATGCCAATTTGAAACCTGCCGACAGAGACTTTGTAGGTCCTGACACCCGTGATCGTTTCCCTGCATCTGGTTTGTCTGGCTCAGCAGCTAGTGCTGCCAGGTTTATTAATAAAGAGACAACCAATGCCTTTGTATTGAAAAATACAGATCAGGGAGATTCTTATACATTGACAACCAAACTTGAAAAAGTTGCCACCAAAGGATTGGGAGGTTTTGTAGGTTACACATTTGGAACAGCCCGAGACATTCAACCAGTTGGTAGTACAGTACAAGCCAACATCCCCGGTGTAAACGGACAAAACAATCTTGTATTGGCCAATGGAGATGAGATGATTCAGCACAGAGTCATTGGTTTCCTTAACTATAAAATCAACTATGGTGGTGATATGGGTGGTGGAACCAGCATTTCATTGGGTATGATTTCAGGATCAGGTTCACCTATTTCATACACTTACGGAGGTGACTACAATGGTGATGGCCAGTCATTCAACGATTTGATTTTTGTACCTAACAAAGGAACCGATATCAAATTTGCAGACATTACTACTTCAGGTGCCAATCCAACAGTAGTGTTTACAGCAGCACAGCAGCAAGAGGCATTCGAAAAATTCATCAGCAACAATGATTACCTCAATTCAAGAAGAGGTCAATATGCTGAAAGAAATGGTTCATTCTTCCCATGGTTGACAAGATTTGACCTTACTGTAGCTCAGGACTTCTACATCAAAGTGGGAGGTAAAAAGAATGCGCTTCAGATCAGAGCGGATATCTTCAATGTGGGCAACCTGTTGAACAACAAGTGGGGTGTGGGCAACCTTTCTACCACTGTAAACCCACTTTCGTTTGCAAGTGTGGGTGCAGACGGTGTTCCTGCTGTTAGAATGGCTACTCAGGTTAAAGATGGCAAAACCATCTTGCTTGAAGATTCATTTGTAAAAGCAGTAAACTTTGATAACGTATGGCAAATGCAATTGGGTTTGAGGTATACCTTCAACTAATCGTTTGACATCAAGTATAATAAGAAAGCCCGTTGGTTCAACCGACGGGCTTTCTCTTTTTTATTCAACACAGATTTGTAGTTCTCAACAGATCTGTGACCAAAGACAGTAGGCAAAAGGCAGGCAATTGTGTCAAATGCAGCCAATGATATTGTGAATTTTAATATATGTAAAGGGGAAGAATAATTTACAAGCCACTTGAAATTGTTAAAAAATATATATTAAAAAAATAAAATATGACAATGTGATATAGACCCTGCATGGAGGCTACGGAAAAGGGTCAAAAATTGGTTTTCCACATATTAATGGAACTTTCCACATGATTTTCCACTTTTAATGTTTAATTATATAATTCTTATTGGTCATGTAAATTCTTAGCTTTGCACCACATCTGATATTCCTGTATTATAAGGGAGTTTGACCCCGGAGACAATGCGAAAAAGGGGAGCTAAGCACAGCAGATTCAGAGAGTTACTAACATTTTAGCCAATAGCGTGTATGTCTGAGAACACCAATAAGTTGAAACCTATTGCCGGGGGCAGTTACAGTCCGGTAAAGCTCGATGATGATCTGAACAAGATCATGACAGGGAGGATTCAGCCCCAGGCCATACCCCTAGAGGAAGCCGTTTTGGGGGCAATCCTCATTGACAAAGACGGTATGCCGGCCATCGTGGAAATTTTGCGCAAAGAGTCGTTTTATCTAAAGGCACACCAAACCATCTTTGAAATCATGCTTGACCTTTTTGGCAAGCAGCAGCCCATAGATTTGCTAACCGTGCATGAAGCGCTCAATAAGGGAGGCAAACTTGAAGAAATAGGCGGCGTAGGATACCTCATTGAATTGGGTAATAAGGTAGGTTCTGCGGCCAACATAGAATTCCATGCCAGGATCATTGCCCAAAAATTCATTCAAAGAGAATTGATCAGGGTATCTACAGAGGTGATTCGCAATTCGTTTGAGGATACCATGGATGTTCTTGAAATCCTGGATGAGGCAGAGCGGGGGCTGTACAACATCACAGACCAGAACCTCAATACAGGCTATGAATCCTTGTCTTCACTGGTAGTACAGGCACAGAAAGAAATAGAAAAGATCAGTCAACGGGGCAGTGAACTAACGGGAGTTACTTCAGGATTTCGCAGTCTCGATAAGATGACCAATGGCTGGCAGCCATCCGATTTTATAATTGTGGCGGCAAGGCCTGGTATGGGTAAGACAGCTTTTACCCTGAGTATGGCCAAAAATGCAGCGGCCAATGGTCAGGGAGTTGCCGTGTTTTCACTGGAGATGGCCAGTGTTCAATTGGTTCAGCGTTTGATTTCGGCCGAAGCGGAGATTGGGTCTTCCAAGTTGCGCAATGGTAAAATGGATGATTCAGAATGGACCAAATTACATGCAGCGGTAGACAAACTTTCTCAGCTGCCCATGTACATTGATGATACACCTGCCATCAACATCTTTGAATTGCGCGCTAAGTGTAGGCGTTTGAAGCAAAATCACGATATCTCGATGGTGATCATCGATTACCTTCAGTTGATGACAGCGGCTCCGAATGAAAAGCGGGGCAACAGGGAACAGGAGATCTCTTCAATTTCGCGATCCCTCAAAAGTTTGGCTAAGGAATTGCACGTACCGGTCATTGCATTGTCGCAGTTGTCGCGTGCGGTAGAGACCAGGGGAGGAGAAAAGAGACCACAACTTTCGGATTTGAGGGAATCAGGAGCCATCGAGCAGGATGCCGACATTGTTACCTTCATTTACAGACCCGATTATTATGGATTGGAAGAAGGAGGCAACTTTGATACACCCAAAGACATTGCTGAAATCATCCTTGCCAAACACAGGAATGGTAGTTTGGGTACGGTCAACCTCCGGTTTATCGGTGAATACACCAAATTTGAAGATCCGGGAGAATCGGGCTTTGTGGGAGGCGATTTTGGCAACCCATTTGCAACAGATAATTTCAATGCCATGATCACCAGACCATCCAGGCTCAACACGGGAGACGTTAGTGAAACAGATGGTTTTGGTGATACACAAATTCCATTTTAAGACCTAAGCATGCGTCAGGATAAGAATAAAAAAACAGAGGGTAAAAAAAAGGCAGCCGCTCCAAAGAGTCCTTTTGAAAAATTTTTTATTAAAAAAAATAAAGAAGAGGATGCACCAGAAACCTCCGCCAGGCCCAGGAGGCGCAAGGCGGATGGTGATGATGTAAGAGATTCGTCAGATAGTAGAACCTCATTTTCAAAACGTGAATACAGACCTGCATTCAAAACTACCAGAAAAAGCAATTCAGAAGGAAGACCGACACGTGCGGATCGGTCGGGAGAAGACCGCAGATTTAATACAACAGACGGTAGTTCAGAGGACAGAAAAATTAGGACAGCATCAAAACGAGGTGAGGGATGGAAGTCAGTTGACAAGGATAAAGATCGCGATGAAAGAACGCCGCGTGGTGAATGGAAAAATACATCAGCGCCCCGAAAAAGGGAAGAAGGCCCGGGGTATAAAGGGCGCAGCGATCGGTTTAATGCCAACGGCAGCTTTGAAAAAGAGCCAGGCCATGATAAGCCGGAACGCAAAACAAGACTTTTTGATGAAAATTTTTTCAACAGAGAGCCTGCGTTTAAAAGGAGTGAAGACAAAGAAAGTCATGAGGTAGAAAGACCTGCAAGGGCAGCCAAAAAAACAGTAATTGCAGAGATTATTCGCTTGAATAAATTTGTAGCGCAGTCAGGCATTTGTTCCAGACGTAAGGCAGCTGAAATGGTTAAGGCCGGCGAAATAAAAGTCAATGGAGAAGTAAATACCAACCCAGCCTACGAGACCAAGGAGGGAGACGTGATTACCTACAAGGGTGAGGTATTGAAAAAGGAAGAAAAACTCATCTATCTCCTGCTCAACAAGCCCAAAAATTTTATCACTACGGCTGAGGATGAAAAAGGAAGAAAGACTGTATTGGATCTTGTAAAAGACAAGTATGAAGAAAGACTCTTTCCTGTAGGAAGATTGGATCGCAATACAACGGGCTTGTTGCTGCTCACCAATGATGGTGCCCTGGCAAAGAAATTGTCGCACCCCAGTCATCAAATCAAGAAAATATACCAGGTTGAGCTGGATAAAAATCTAAAAATCACCGATCTCGATAAGATAAAAGAGGGGGTAATGCTGGAAGATGGCAAGGCGGAAGTGGATTCTGTTGATTACATCGAAGCCGGCAAAAAGAACCAGATAGGCATAGAAATTCACAGTGGTAAAAACAGGATTGTCAGAAGGATTTTTGAGTCTCTTGGATATGAGGTGGTAAGATTGGACCGCACTTATTTTGCGGGCTTAACCAAAAAAGACTTACCTCGAGGTTTTTCGAGGGAGTTGACTGAAAAAGAAATCATCATGTTGCGTCATTTTACCAACCGAAGAAAAGAGGGATAAAAAATGAAATGGGTTAACGCTGTTTCCGGTCAATTTAAAAAATGGACGATTGGGATCAGGAGATTCCCGGGCTTTCTTGGCTTTGGTATAGCAATGTGTGCGTATTTGAGTTACCACATTCAAACAGATGGAGAACCCGAGGGCAGGGTATTTTGGTCTTTGTGGATTGCTGCCCTTATCAGCATGGCCACTGAAATATACCTCGAGACTTATGAAGGTAGTCGCAGTAGATTTTTGGCTGCAACTCTAGGATTGTCCTCTCTTGGCCTTTTGTATGGTTTGCTTGAGCCGGGGGCAATGGGTGAACATTACTGGCAGAACATCTTTTGCGGTGTAGTAGTAGCGATTCTCCATATGCTGATAACCTTACTCCCCATTAAAAGAAGGAATGACGAATCATTGCTTAGATATAATTTTCTTTTGCTGGAAAATTTTCTTTCTTCATTTTTAATTGCCGTTCTATTATTTACAACCCTTTCACTGGCGGTGCTGTCTGTAAGTACTTTGTTTGATTTGAGTACTCAAAAAATCAACCTCTATGCCCATTTGGCTACCTGGACCCTGATTGGCATACAAATGGTAAATTTTATTGCCCTCTTCCCGACGCTTCCCCTTGATACCGCGGCACAAGCCAGATTTAAAAGCCGATTTTTTGAAGTGGTGTTCAACTATATCGGGGTACCTGTAATGGGTGTTTATGCAATCATTATGTTGGCCTATTTGCTGAAAGTTTTGACGACCGGTGAAGCAGTGGTGCCCTGGATATCTGAATTGTGCTGCTGGTACATGGGGCTGGGTATTGTGGTTTATTTGGGGTCAAGAACCCTTTTGTTGGAGAAAGAATCAAAGGCGGCACAACTTTATATTAAGGGTTTTTTCCTTTCCATCCTTTTGGTGTTGGTATTACTGGGAAAAGCATGGATGCTGCAATACGAAAATATGGGTATCAGAGAGGAAGTTTATTTGCTTGCCCTGGCATGGATTTATGGGGCATTGATATTCATTATCTTCATTTTAAAAAAGACTCCTGACCTCCGATTGATTCCTGGTCTGGTTATGCTTCTTCTGGTGGTGTACATTTTTCCGGGTCCTTTGAATGTGAAGGTTATTTCAAAACGAAATCAGGAGTTTGTTTTAAAAAATAAGGCAGGAAATGCCGGGTTGCTTGTCAATGGGAAGCTGGTAAAGGCACAGCAAGAGACGCAGATAAATACGGATACTATTTCCCAACTGGTTCAATATTTGTATCAACGACACGACTTACATTTTTTAAAAGAATACGATCAGGATGGCTTGTTGGGAGATACTTTTAATATTGATACATTGAAGTCTCTTTGGATGCTGAAGGGTATGTCTTACTTGCAGAAACCTGATGAAAAGCGAATATATAAATCGAATGGCTATTTGCCCGAGTTGGAGGTAAAAGAAGAAAGTAAAGTTTTCAGTGTTGAGACGGGTCCTTTACATAAAAAAGGAAGTTTTAGTGGCTTGGTGATCAATGACAGGGGAGGACTGAGCAGAATGGAAAACGGGGTAGAAAAGGCGAGGTGGGTGGTATTGGAAAGTGAAATTTCTGAAGAAAAAATATCGATAAGCAGAGAAGGAAATCACTTTGATATTTACTACAAAATACTTAGTTATGTGAGGGTCAATGAGCATGCAAAGTTGATAATGATAGAAGGTTTAGCCATTCAAACCAAAGAAGATCAGTAAAAAACGCAAAACAATTGCCATTTATTAATAAGCATTAATTATAAAGGCTTCACTATCTTTGCTTTCTATGATCAGGAAAGAATTACAGACATTGTTAGAGCGTCGTGTCCTTGTATTGGATGGGGCTATGGGCACTATGATCCAGCGCTATCGTTTACAGGAAAACGATTTCAGAGGAGAGCGGTTTTTAAAGGCAGAAAAGGATCTCAAGGGCAACAACGATTTGTTGAGTATTACCAGGCCGGATGTTATCATGGAAATCCACAAGGCCTATCTAGAGGCCGGGGCCGACATCATTGAGACCAATACTTTTAGTGGTACCAGGATAGCACAGGCAGATTACCACATGGAAGATGCAGTATACGACATCAACTATGAATCAGCCCGCATTGCAAAGTTGTGTGTAAGCCAGCACTATGATGTTACAGGAAAAAAGTGTTACGTGGCAGGAGCCATGGGGCCTACCAACCGTACCGGTTCAATATCACCTGATGTCAACAATCCGGGATACAGGGCGGTAACCTTTGATGCCCTGAAGGAGGCCTATTATGAGCAGGCAAAGGCATTGATGGATGGGGGTTCAGACTTGTTGATGGTAGAAACCATCTTTGATACCCTTAATGCAAAGGCTGCTATTTTTGCCATTGAGCAGTTGAAAGAGGATATGGCAAAAGACATACCTGTAATCATATCCGGGACCATTACAGATGCCAGTGGCAGGACACTGAGCGGACAAACGGTTTCTGCATTTTATATTTCTGTAGCGCATGCCAATCCTGTGGCCATTGGGTTGAATTGTGCCTTGGGAGCAAAAGAAATGAGGCCGCACTTAAAAGAGTTGGCGGACATCAGTCAATTTTACATCAGTGCCTATCCCAACGCGGGTCTGCCCAATGAAATGGGAGCCTACGACCAGAGCCCTGAACAGATGCAGGCATACATCAAAGAATTTGTTGAAAGTCAGTTTGTCAACATCATAGGTGGCTGTTGTGGCACTACGCCTGACCACATCAAAGCGATGGCAGAAGCTGTAAAGGAACTCAAGCCCCGAAAACTGAAAGTAAAAGAACGGTTGTCGGCCTATTCCGGCCTGGAAGCTTTGGTAGTGAGAGAAGATTTGAATTTTATCAACATCGGGGAGCGCACCAATGTAACAGGAAGCAGAATGTTTGCCAGACTTATCCTCGATGGAAAATACACCGAAGCATTGGCTGTAGCCAGACAACAAGTAGAAGCGGGTGCGCAGATCATAGATGTAAATATGGATGAGGGCTTGCTCGACAGTGAGAAGGCCATGGAGACATTTTTGCATTTGGTGATGTCAGAGCCGGACATAGCCAAGGTGCCTGTTATGATTGATAGCAGCAAGTGGAGTGTGATAGAAACCGGACTCAAATGTGTACAGGGGAAGTGTATCATCAATTCTATTTCTCTTAAAGAAGGGAAAGAAGTTTTTTTACACCATGCCCGACTGGCGCACAAGTATGGGGCGGCAGTGGTTGTAATGGCATTTGATGAAGAAGGACAGGCTGACACCATTGAACGTAAGGTAGCAATATGTAAACGGGCTTACCAAATATTGACGGAAGAAGCAGGCATGCCGCCCACGGATATCATTTTTGATCCCAATATTTTTGCTGTTGCCACCGGCATCAAAGAACACAATGTTTATGCCATCAATTTTATAGAAGCCTGCAAACAAATCAAGGCGCAATGCCCGGGGTGTAAAATTAGCGGGGGTGTAAGTAATATATCATTTTCATTTAGGGGCAATGATAAGGTGAGAGAAGCAATGCATGCCTCATTTTTGTTTCATGCCATTAAAGCAGGAATGGATATGGGCATTGTAAATGCCGGTATGATTGAGGTATATGAAGAAATAGAACCTGCCTTGTTGCAAAAAGTGGAAGATGTATTGTTTAATCGCCATGAAAATGCAACAGAAGATTTGGTTGTCTATGCTGAGACCATAAAAGGGGGAGGTAAAGTATTACAAAAGGATGAAAGCTGGAGGGATGCAACGGTGGAAGAGCGCATTGTGCATGCGCTGGTGAAAGGTATCACCGAGTATATAGAAAAGGATGTAGAAGAGGCACGGGCTTCTTATGCTGCCTCGCTGCAAATCATCGAAGGTCCCCTGATGGATGGTATGAATGTAGTGGGTGATTTATTTGGCAGCGGCAAAATGTTTTTACCTCAAGTGGTGAAAAGTGCCCGGGTAATGAAACAAGCCGTAGCCTATCTTACGCCCTACATTGAAGCAGAGAAAAAAGGCAGCAATGTAAGCTCAAAAGGGCGAATACTCATGGCCACCGTTAAAGGAGATGTGCATGATATAGGCAAAAACATAGTGGGCGTGGTATTGGCTTGCAATGCTTACGAAATAATAGACCTGGGTGTCATGGTGCCAACCTCCAAAATCCTTGAAGAAGCAATTAAGCACAAAGCTGACATCATAGGTTTGAGTGGCTTAATTACACCTTCCCTGGATGAAATGGCAGGTGTTGCAAGGGAGATGGAAAGGTTGGGTATGCGAGTGCCTCTTTTGATAGGGGGTGCCACTACATCAAAGACCCACACCGCACTCAGAATTGACAATGAATACAGCGGCCCTGTGATCCATGTGCTGGATGCCAGCCGCAGTGTAACTGTAGCGGGCAATTTGCTTTCAGACGACAAGGACATAAGAGAGGGCATTGTACAGCAATACAAAGCCGAGTATGCCACCATACGTGAGCAGAGGGCTTCCGGTAAGTTTGACAAGGAATATATATCACTGGAATCGGCTAATGCACAAAAATATGTACCTGACTGGAGTGAATACCCATTGCCCAAGCCCAGGGTGCAAGAAGTAACCACGATTACTTTTACGGTAGAAGAGTTGAAGCCATTTATCGATTGGACGCCTTTCTTTCAATCGTGGCAATTGGCGGGAAAATACCCCGCTATTTTAGAAGATAAGGTAGTTGGGGCAGAGGCGGTAGAAATTCATCAGCATGCATTGGAAATGTTGGAACAAATCAGCAAAGGAGGCTGGTTGCAGATAAAGGCTGTATTTGGTCTGTTTGCAGCCAATGGAGATGGCAACGATGTAGTCATTTGGGAAGATGAAAAAAGAGAAATAGAACTGTGCCGTTTACATTTCCTGAGACAACAACGGAAGAAGGCAGCGGGTTTGCCCTATTATTGTTTGAGTGATTACATAGCACCCATTGAAACAGGAATGACGGATCATATCGGTATGTTTGCCGTAACAGCCGGACACGGCATTGAAAGCCATATCCAGGCTTTTGAAGCCAAACACGATGATTACAATGCCATCTTGCTGAAATCATTGGCAGATAGATTGGCAGAAGCTGCTGCTGAATATTTGCACTTTAAGATTAGAAAAGAATATTGGGGTTATGCGGTTGATGAAAGTTTGGACAATGAAGCCATGATCAGGGAAGAGTACCAGGGTATCCGACCAGCTCCGGGCTATCCGGCTTGTCCTGACCACACCCAGAAAGACACCATTTGGTCGTTGCTTGACGTAGAAGCAAAAGCGGGAATTCAACTTACGGAAAGCAAAGCCATGTACCCAGTGGCCAGCGTAAGTGGGTTTTATTTTAGTCATCCTGAAGCCCGATATTTTGGTTTGGGCGCCATAGGCAGGGATCAGATTGAAGCTTTGGCACAAAAAGGAAGTAAAACTTTGGAAGCCTGGGAGCAATGGTTGGCACCGAATTTGAACTATAAATCATTTGAATGAAACTTCAAGTCAGAAAAATGAGATTGATTGCTGTAATATTGCTGATATTCAGTTCTTTATATATTAATGCTCAAGTCTTTAGTGAGTCTTCCGCCCGTGCTGAACTGGCTAAGAGGGGCATTACCGAAGCACAATTCAGGGCAGAAATGTTGAGGAGGGGTATAAATATTGACAATATTGATCCCAACAACACGCAGGATCTTTTGAGGGTTGAAAAGGAAGCAAGAGAGGCCCTTGAAAAGCTGGAGAACGAGAATAAGAAGGAAGCAAAAAAGAACGAAAGAGGCAAGTCCATCGAATCAGATACAACCAAGTTAGAAGCCAAAGATAAACTGAAAGGTCAGGATGAGAAAAAGGACACCCTGACTAATAAAAACTCGGAAGAGGCGCGAATGGCCAATAAATCAGCCACGGAAATTAAAAAAGCGGTAGAAAGAGGCGCCTCACTTGAAGAAGCTGTGGCAGAAAAGTTGCAGGAAAATCAAAAAGGAAAACTTCCAGAGGCTGAGACCTATGGGCAGCAATTGTTTAGAGACAACAGCTTAAAGTTGTATCGCACCACAGAAGATGCCAAACCCCCTCGTTCCTATGTTTTGGGGCCCGGGGATGTAGTAGCGATTTCGATTTTTGATGCTTCCCAGGCCAACATTTCACTGGAGGTATCCAAAGAGGGCTACATCCAACCTGAAAGCTTACCCAGGTATTATGTAGCCGGACTCACTATTGAAGAAGCTGAATCTCTTTTAAAGAAAAATCTAAGGAACCGTTTTATTTTTTCACCCAACAATTTTAAGTTGACCGTTACCACTGCCAGAACGATCAACGTAAACATATTTGGAGAAGTCTTCAATAATGGAAGTTTTCATATTTCTGCGGTCAATACAGCGTTTAATGCATTGGTGGCGGCAGGAGGGCCCGGAAATCTGGGTAGTGTTCGACAGATTAAATTGCTGAGGCCGGGAAAGGCCCCTAAGAACGTTGATGTTTACGCTTTTTTAAACAATCCGGTGGTTTCGCAGGAATTTTACCTGCAGGACAATGATTATTTGCAGGTGCCCGTTGCGCAAAAAGTAATAGCTGTCAAAGGAGGGATCAACAGGCCCATGAAATATGAATTGCTGGATCAGGAAAACCTGATGCATTTGATTCGATACGCAGGTGGATTGAAACCAGGCGCGTTGAAACGCAATGTCAAAATAAAGCGATTTGAAAATGATCTGGAGTTGATTTTGAATGCTGATCTCAATGAACTGGAGGCAGGCAAAAAAGACTTTATCTTAAAAAATGGAGATGAGGTGATCATTGGTCAGATCGAGGATGGCATAGAAAATAAGGTAGCGATTTACGGTGCCGTCAGAGATACCGGTGAATATGCATTTGTAGAAGGCATGCGGTTTTCGGATTTGATCAACAGGGCTGTGTTAAAAGAAAATGCTGTGTTGGAAACGGCATACCTGCGAAGGTACAATGTGGACATGAAAACCGTTCGTTATGAAATTGTAAATGTAAAGTCGGCTTTGGTCGCAGGCACAGGTAGTGGAAATCCGGAATTAAAGAAAGGAGATGTAATTACCGTGCGGGCTCTTTCGGATTTTGAAGAATCCAATAAAGTAGTGGTAGCAGGTGCGGTTAGGAGTCCACTCAAATTTGAATTGGGTCGTGATGGAAACATGAAAGTGAGTGATGCCTTGTTTTTAGCAGGAGGATTAAGGGAGGATGCGGCCGATTTTGCCTATTTGTTTAGAAAGAAGGGGGATGAGCTGACCCAGGAATACTACTTCATTGATGTAAAATCACTCATTGGTAAAACTGATTTTAGTACAGACATTGCCTTGAGTCCTTATGATAGTATTTTTGTTTATAAAACGGCTGAATTTGCAGACAAAGCATTTATCAAGGTAGGTGGAGCTGTGCGCAAACCAGGAGAATATCTTTACAACCCCACACTCACACTTAAGGATGCTATACTGTTGAGTGGAGGCTTGAAACAAGAGGCAGCTCCCAATCGCATTGATGTTTTTTCATTGGATCTTAGTTCAGATAAAAAAACGACCACCAAAAAGGACTACATAGATTTAAAAGGAGATCTTTCGCTGAACGGTGTAAAAGATTACAAACTTCAACCTTATGATCAGGTGTATGTGCGTTATGCCCCTGAATTTGAACCTTTGCGCAATGTGATCGTAGAGGGAGAAGTGGTGTATCCCGGAATCTATTCACTGTTGAAGGAAAACATGCGTCTTACCGATTTGATTGAAATGGCCGGGGGGCTCACCAAAGAGGCTTACATTGAAGGGGCCAGTTTATTTAGACTTGATGGCAATACTGGCAATGTGGTGATCAACCTCAAAACTGCAATGGAAAAGTCGGGTAGTTCGCAAAACATCATTTTGAAAGCGGATGATGTGATCACCATACCCAAACAGGACAACATTGTATCGATTGTGGGGGCTACCAATTACGACGAATTGTATGGCAGTAAGCTGCTTGAAAACGGTAAAATCAACGTTGCATTTGAAGAAGGAAAAGACGCCCTTTATTACATCAACAACTACGCCGGGGGTATAGATGAAAATGGAGATATTACCAGAATTACGGTTGAGCATAAAAACGGAAGGGTAGAGAAGGCCAAAAACATGATTTTTTACCGTCAATACCCCGAAGTAAAGGAGGGGTCCACCATCAATGTGCCCTTTAAGAAGAAAAAGACCGAAGAACAGAAAAAAGAAGAAAAGGACATCAACTGGGGAGACGTATTAAAAGACAGTATAGCGCAGGCAACGGCCATATTATCGCTGATATTGTTGATCAGGAGTGTCGATTAATTTACAAATTTTTTCCACTTTTTTAACATAAAAAACGGGATTAATCGTTAATTTTGAGTAATTATTTTACTCAATAAATGATTGAAGCCCTCATATCTTCGAAGACCAGGATCAAATTGTTGTTGAAATTTTTTTTAAACAGCAACAATAAATCCTATTTACGAAGCCTGGAATCTGAATTTGGAGAATCTTCTAACGCCATCAGGGTAGAGCTCAATCGATTTGAAGAAGCCGGTATGTTGAGTTCGTTTACATCCGGCAATCGAAAATACTTTCAGGCAAACACCCAACATCCCTTGTACAAAGAAGTGCACAACATACTTCGGAAACAAATTGGGATAGACAAAATAATTGAAAACATCATTGAGCGTTTGGGTAATGTAGAGCAGGTATATGTAGCCGGAGCCCTTGCCAAAGGCATAGACAGCAGCATCATTGACCTGGTATTTGTGGGTGAGGTCAATAAAGAATACCTCATAACCCTGATAGAAAAGGTAGAGCAGCTGATTTCCCGCAAAATCCGGTACGTAGTATATGCCGGTGCCGATTTGTCTGGAGCGGATGATGTATTAGGTGGCCAGAATGCATTGTTAATCTGGGAAAAAGATATGCTATGAGAATGATCCATGAATTGCCAATCCGAAGAAAAGAAGCAGAGGCACAACAATGGTTTGCGGTGTACACGGCTTTCCGGAGTGAGAAGCAGGTTGCGGCACAATTGCGTAAAAAAAATGTAGAAGTATATCTTCCGCTGATCAGCAGGACAAAAAGATATATGCGCAAATTGAAGACGTATCAGATTCCCATGTTGGGGTGCTATCTTTTTGTGCGTATAAAACAGAGTCAGTCGCTCAAAGTGCTGGAGACCGAAAGGGTGGTCAAAATCATTTCAGATCATGGTCATCCTTCACCCATCCGGGAAGAGGAGATCAATATGTTGAAGCGGATAGAGGGTTTGGATATTGGCATTGACAACAACATGCAGGCCTTGTGTACCGGCGACAGAGTGATCATCAAAAAGGGAAATCTCGCAGGCCTCAATGGCCGTTTGTTGAAGCAAACGGGAAAGAGAACTTTTATGGTAGAACTTGAGAGTCTGGGCATAGCCCTGCACCTGAGTGTTGATGTTGATTTGTTGCATAAAATAAATAAAGCCGAAGTTTTAACGGCTTGACATACAAATGATTGTGAATTGCTTTTGCCTCAAGGTGCTGCGACCTTAGGACGGCGAAGCCATTTAAAAAATTAAAAAAACGAAATGAACATAGCAGTAGTTGGAACAGGATATGTAGGCTTGGTAACGGGTACTTGTTTTGCTGAGACAGGCAACCATGTAGTATGTATTGACATAGATGCGCGCAAAGTACAAAGAATGAAAGACGGTGAAGTACCTATTTATGAACCGGGACTGGAGGTTTTGTTTGAACGGAATACAAAAGCTGGAAGGTTGTCATTTACGACCGATCTGAGGGAAGGAATCCGCCAGGCAAAAATAGTCTTTTTGGCTTTGCCTACCCCGCCTGGAGAAGATGGCTCGGCAGATTTGCAGTACATTTTGAAAGTAGCCGCAGATTTGAGCGAAATGATTGAAGATTATAAAGTAATCGTAGATAAGAGCACAGTACCTGTAGGTACAGCAGAAAAAGTAGAAGCCATCCTGGCGTCGAAGTTGTCGCGTGATAAATACGATGTGGTGTCCAACCCTGAGTTCCTTAGGGAAGGTGTTGCGGTCGAAGATTTTTTGAAACCCGATCGGGTGGTTATAGGTGTCAACTCGCAAAAAGCGGAAGAGACCATGATGAAGTTGTATGAACCCTTTGTGCGACAGGGTAATCCCATAATAGTGATGGACATCAGAAGTGCCGAGCTCACCAAATATGCTGCCAATGCTTATCTGGCTACACGCATTTCATTTATGAATGAGATAGCCAATTTGTGTGAACGATTGGGGGCCGATGTAGATCATGTAAGAAAGGGCATGGGATCTGATACCCGTATAGGTAAGCGGTTTTTATTTCCCGGTGTGGGCTATGGAGGAAGTTGTTTTCCAAAAGATGTGATGGCCCTTTCCAAAGCGGCGGCTGATAGCCAATACAATTTTCAGATATTAGAAGCGGTTATGAAGGTCAATGAAAAGCAAAAGGAAGTGCTGTTTGATAAAATCAACCTCTATTTTGAGGGTAAGCTGGCGGGCAAAACCATAGCCATCTGGGGGCTTGCTTTTAAACCTGAAACAGACGACATCAGAGAAGCACCAGCCATTACCGTTATCCATCAATTGCTGGCAGCAGGTGCCAGGGTCAATGCCTATGATCCCGAAGCCATGCCCAATTTCAAGGCTCAGGTCACGGATAAAATAAACTATTGTGATGACATGTATGATGCCCTAAAAGGAGCTGATGCATTGGCAGTAGTTACAGAATGGAGTTTGTTTAGAATGCCGGATTTCGAAACAATCAAATCGAGCCTCAATCAAGCCGCGGTGTTTGATGGCAGGAATGTTTACAATGTAAAAGACATGTTAGACATGGGTTTTCATTATGAGAGCATAGGCAGATAGAAGTAGGAATCCCAATCATATTGTAATTACATTTATAACCAGTCAAAATGAATATACTGATAACAGGTGGAGCAGGATTTATTGGATCCCATGTGGTAAGGAGGTTTGTGAACAAATATCCGGACTATAAGATAGTAAATTTTGATGTGCTTTCGTATGCCGGCAATCTTGAAAACCTGAAGGATGTTGAAACCAAAGACAATTATCACTTTGTAAAGGGAGATATTACAGATGCAACAGTTGTTATGTCAACCTTGGAGCAATATCAAATTGATGGCATTATTCATTTGGCAGCAGAGTCTCACGTTGACAGGTCGATCACAGATCCTCTGATCTTTGTAAAAACCAATGTACTGGGTACGGCAACATTATTGCAGGCTGCCAAGACCTATTGGGCCGGAAATTATGAGAGACGCAAGTTTTATCACATTTCAACAGATGAAGTCTTTGGTTCTCTTCCATTGGGCAACGGGTTTTTTACGGAGACCACCCCATATGACCCCCGCAGTCCTTACAGTGCGAGTAAAGCTTCAAGCGATCACCTGGTGCGTGCATTTCATCATACGTATGGATTGCCCTGCATAGTTAGTAATTGTTCGAACAATTACGGCCCCAATCATTTTCCGGAAAAACTGATTCCGTTGATGATTAACAACATCATTCGTAAAAAATCCCTTCCTGTGTATGGCAAAGGTGAAAACATCAGAGATTGGTTGTATGTAGAGGATCATGCACGAGCCATTGATGTTTTGTTTCACGAGGGCAAGGTAGGTGAGACCTACAATATAGGTGGGCACAATGAAATTACCAATTTGGCCTTGGTACAGCATTTGTGTGATCTGATGGATGAAGCACTTGGCAGGGATCGAGGTGAATCACGGCAGCTCATCACCTTTGTGAAGGACAGGGCTGGCCACGATCTCAGATATGCCATTGATGCTTCAAAAATTGAAAGAGAACTGGGATGGATACCCGAATTTACTCTTGAGCAAGGATTGAAAAAAACCATCCAATGGTATTTGGACAATGAAACCTGGTTAGACCATGTGACCAGCGGCAGTTATCAGGCGTATTATCAAAAGCAATACAATCAGGATTGAGTGCACTTCCTTTGAAGATTACCATACCTGGTTATTACGACAGGGAGATAGCTTATGTACTACACGTGTGGTTGGTCCAGCATTTGGGCATTACGCAGTATGAATTGCAGCGAAAGGCAAATACGCATTTTGTATTTGAGGGGCCAACGGGAAAATTTGTCATTCAAAACTCTTTTTTCAAGGATGGTGACAAAGCGTTGTTCGATGTTGCTAAAATTCCTAACAGGTGTATTGAGTTTAGGTGTCCGGCTTACCCACATACTCTATGTACTCTTTTTGGTGATAATCAGGTAGAGATAGTGGATGGTCAACTTTATATTGGAGCGGACATGGTAGCCAGTTCTTTTTTGCTGCTTACCCAATGGGATGCTGCCCTGGGAGAAAGAGATCAGATGGGCAGGATCAGATTGCATCAGAGTGTGATCGGTAAATTTGGTCTTTATCAAAGAGGGGTAGTCAATGAGTACATTGCCTTTATCAGATATTTACTAAATACCATCGGCATTTCATCGGAGCAAAAGTCTTATCAGGCGGTATTTAGTTGTGATGTTGATACTGTCCAAAAATACGCCAGAATAAGAAATTTGGCTGGAGCAATTTACCACTCAGACTTTAGGCTCCAAATGTGGAATAAACTGATTAAGGACTATGTAAGTGCCAGATCAGATATCAGAAAAGACCCCTATTTTTCCTTTGAATATATTATAGCACAACTACAAAAAAACAACACGCCTGCTATTTTCTATTTTATGACGGGAAAGACCAATGCCAAATATGACCACATCGATTATGATGTAGAAAGCACGACCATGAAACACGTATTTAAACTTCTACAAGAATGTGGTTATGAAATAGGATTGCACCCTAGCTTTGAAAGCTGGAAATCAGAAGAAATATTAAACATAGAAAAAGTCATTCTGGAAAGAGCAATTGGCAGGGAAATAACCAGTGTGCGACAACATTATCTCAGATATGAACCTGGTAAGACATGGGCAATGCAAGAAAAACTTGGATTTGAAACAGACAGTAGCGTTCAATTTACAGAAGGACTTGGATTTGCAGCTGGCATATGTACACCCTATAAGTTGTATGATTTGCCAGGGAGGAGAATGATGCATATAGAAGAACAACCTTTGATCCTGATGAAAAAGAAAGACTATGTAAAAAACGTAGACCAACAATACACAAATTACACTGCATTGCTCGCCGAAGCCAGAAAGCACAATGGAAGATTTCAGGTTCTTTTCCACAATAGTGACGTAGAAACTGATAATGAAAAGAAATTGTTTGAAGCAACCCTTTCGTTTTTAACTTTACAGTAGATGCCAATACCTCCTCAGCCCATCTATCCTAAGGTATTTGCCAACTTTCCAATTTTGGTAGCTGCTCAAAGCACCAGAGTTGGAGGATTTAGCGAACATCCTTACCATGGACTAAATCTTGGAAGTCATACCTCTGATGACCCGGGAATGCTGATAAAAAACAAGGAATTGTTTTGTGCCCAGCTTGGTTTTGACCTAAGTCAATCTGCCAAATCTCATCAGGTTCACGGTGATGCTGTACTGGAGGTATTGGAGGCAGGCAGCTACGAGGGATACGATGCTTTGGTAACAAAACAACGAGGTATTTTGCTAACCGTGAGTACTGCAGACTGTGTTCCTATGCTGGTATATGATCCGGTTAAAGAGACGATTGCTGCAGTGCACGCAGGTTGGAAAGGCACGTTGTTGGATATTGTGGGGAAGACCATACGTAAAATGAACGAAATTTATGGTAGCAGAGCAGAAGATATGCGGGTATACATTGGAGCCTGCATCGACCGGTGTCATTTTGAGGTAGGGCCGGAAGTATGGCAACAATTTGATGAACCTCACAGATGGTTGAAAGAAGATAACGATAAAGGATACATCGATTTAAAACAAGTGAATTTTGATTTGTTAACCCAAATGGGTGTTAAAGAGCAAAACATAGAAGTGAGTCCTTATTGTACTTTTGACAGAGAGGATTTATTTTATTCACACAGACGTGATCGGGGAATAACCGGCAGGATGTGGTCGGTAATTGGATTTTTATAAAATAGAAAAAACAGCAAATGATATATGTACATCCAACGGCCATCGTAGAACTGGGCTGTGAAATAGGAGATGGCACCAAAATCTGGCATTTCAGCCACCTTATGCCGGGGGCCAGATTAGGTACGAATTGCAACATAGGCCAGAATGTATTCATAGCAGATGGTGTGGTGCTGGGCAACAATGTAAAAGTACAAAACAATGTATCCCTGTATACAGGTGTGGTTTGTGATGATGACGTTTTTCTGGGCCCCAGTGCTGTGTTTACCAATGTAGTAAACCCCAGGAGTGCAGTCAACAGACGGGGGCATTATGCCATCACCCGGGTAGGAAAGGGCGCGTCTGTTGGGGCCAATGCAACCATAGTATGTGGTCATGATTTGGGTGCTTATTGTTTCATAGGAGCAGGGGCTGTGGTGACCAAATTCGTGCCGCCCTATGCATTGATGGTCGGTAATCCGGCCAGGCAGTTGGGGTGGATGAGCGAATTTGGACATCGGCTTCACTTTGATGAGAATGGTAAAGCGCAATGTCCGGAATCCGGTGAATGGTATGAATTGAAAAATCAACAGGTAGATAAAATATGAGCACAAAAATTCAAATGGTTGATCTGAAAAAACAATATCAAAGACTCAAGCCTGAGATCGATGTGGCCATCCAAAAAGTTTTGGATGAAGCACATTTTATAAACGGCCCTGAAGTCAAAAACTTTGCAGAAGGCTTATCTGAATATTTGGGAGGATGTAAAGTTATACCCTGTGCCAATGGTACGGATGCACTGCAGATTGCATTGATGGCATTGGAACTTGATGAAGGAGATGAGGTCTTATTGCCCTCATTTACGTACGCAGCAACCGCCGAAGTAATAGCACTATTGAAATTGAAACCGGTTATGGTAGATGTAGATGCAGATAACTTTAACACATCCAGACAAAATTATGAAGCCAGTATTACAGAAAAAACACGTGTGATTGTACCGGTTCATTTATTTGGGCAGGCATCTCATATGGACGAGATCATGGAATTGGCGAGGGAGAGGAAACTTTATGTAGTGGAAGATAATGCCCAGGCCATCGGCTGCGATTATTACCACAAAGATGGTACTTCCTCTAAATTGGGTACCATAGGGCACATAGGATGCACCTCATTTTTCCCATCTAAAAATCTGGGTTGCTACGGAGACGGAGGGGCTTTGTATACTAATGATGAAGCATTAGCAAAAAAAATATCCATGATTGCCAATCACGGACAAGCCAAAAAGTATCACCATGAAGTAATTGGGTGCAATTCCAGGTTGGATACCCTGCAAGCAGCCATTCTCAATGTCAAACTTAGATACCTTGATGATTTTGCTGCCCGAAGAAGACAGGTAGCTGATTACTATGATCAAAAATTGCGGGATCTGGACGGAGTTGTACTTCCCACGAGGGTTTCATACAGTAATCACGTATTTCATCAGTATACCTTGAGGGTTTTGGATGGAAAAAGGGAAGGCCTGATGCAACACCTGGAAAACCTGGGTATACCTACAATGATCTACTATCCCATACCGCTTTATAAGCAGGAAGCTTACAGGCATTATGTAGAGGAAGGCTTTAAAAAAGAGATCACAGAAATGTTGTGCCAACAGGTAATGTCCTTGCCCATTCATACAGAAATGGAAGAAGAAACATTGCAGAAGATTGTAGAAGGGGTAAAGTCCTTTTACCTTTCATGAGCAAAATAAAAGATATTTTGAAGGGGTTGTATGAGCTGCTATACCCCAGGCTTTGTTTGTGTTGCCTGGAAGAAAAGACAGCGGGCCCTGATACTGTATTTTGTGTCAAATGCCATAGCAATTTCCCTTTTACGGATTATTTTGAAAATGCAGATAATTTATTGATGCATCATTTTTATGGAAGGGTTAAAATTGAGAAAGCAGCTTCGTTGATGTATTTCAGGGAAGGCAATCTCGTGCAACAAATGTTGCACAACTTAAAATACAAAGGTATGAGGGCTGTTGGTACAGACCTGGGAGCCATGGCGGCTGACCGGATGTTGTCTAGTGGTTTTTACAAAGGAATTACAGCCATTGTTCCTGTGCCGATGCATGTAGTAAAAAAGCAGCAGAGAGGTTACAATCAAAGTGAGGTTATAGCCCAAAAAATGAGTGAGCAGCTCAACCTGCCCATGTTGAACCAGGTATTGATTAAGAATAAATCGACGGTCACTCAGACCCACAAGGGCCGACAGGAACGATTGGAGAATATAGGTGGAAGTTTTATGTGTAAAGATGAACAGCAGCTTCAGGGCCAACATGTTTTGTTGGTAGATGATGTGGCTACTACAGGAGCTACTCTCGAAGCCTGTATGTTGGCGATGCGCGCAAGTGGCAATCCACTTATTTCAGTATTTACAGTAGCCATAGCAGAATGAAACAGCATAAAATAATCGCAATTATTGGTGCCCGCCCCCAATTCATCAAACATTTTCCGATGGAAAA
>CALMWS010000133.1 GCA_937870795.1 uncultured Bacteroidota bacterium
GACTCGAACCTACGACCTTCGGGTTATGAGCCCGACGAGCTACCAACTGCTCCACCCCGCGATTTTGAGAGTGCAAATGTAGTAATAAATATTGGTATTACCTACTTAAATTTTATTTTTTAATATTTTTCCTCTGCCACCGCAACTTTAGGCCAGACATTGTTGGCCGTATTTACATCTATCATCCTGTTGTCGGGATTGATTTCAATTTTTGAAATTTTATTTACATTCTGATTTAACTGTACTTTATAGGATGGCTGAGCCCAGGCCCAGTCAGGCAACTTAGTATAATCTGCATATGAGTTTTCTGGTTCTTTTTCTCCTCTCATCAATGCCAATGGAATGTAATAAAGTTCTTTCTTGCCATTTTGAAGGGTGACAACAATTTCAATAGGCATTGGCATTGCTCCATACCTTGAAATTACCAATTGATCTTCGTACACTGTGTCAATACCATAATCTGTAACATGTGTTGTATTGATCCAATATTCTTCAAACCAATCAAGCACCATGCCTGATTCCTTTTCCATCAATTTGAAAAAATCAGATGAGGCTGGATGTTTAAATTTCCAGGTGTCGTAATATTTAAGAAGTGCCTTGGCAAACTTTTTCTCTCCCATTATGTATTCTAACTGTACCAAACAAAGCTGGCCTTTGGTATAGGAAGCAACTGAATAGGCTGCATTGGTGGAATAATGATCAGCATGGGTATTGATGCTCTCCGCTGAACCAGAAACCGCAAATGCAGAATATCCTGCAATGGTTTCCTGCAATGGATTTTCATCATGCTTGCCTGTGATTAAGCCCTGGCTCAACAAATGATCCATGGTTTCACTGGTACCAAAAGAAGTAAAACCTTCATCCATCCAGGGATACAAGGCTTCATTGGTTGCCAATACCATTTGATACCACGAGTGCATCCATTCATGCACACAAACACCTACCAAACTCATTAATGGCCGTTCTCCGGTGATCAGGGTCCCCATAGGATATTCCATTCCTCCGTCTCCTCCCTGAATAAATGAATAAACCGGATAAGGGTATTTGCCATATCTTTTATTCATCCAACGCAGTGCTTCATCCATTAAAGAAGGCAACTTTGCCCAAACGTCTTTTGTCTTATCATTTTCCTGGTAGAAAAAGTGCAAAACGGTGCCATCATGGGCTATATGTCTGGTATGTTTATAATCAGGATCCGCTGCCCACATAAAATCGTGCACTTTTTCTGCTTTAAAATGCCATTTTTGTTTTTTAGGTTTATTCTTTACCTCAGTATCAGTATAACCGTACCCGATTTCTTCTGCGTTTTGCAATACGCCCGAAGCAGCTACCACGTATTTGCTGTCCAGTGTAATACTTACATCAAAATTACCCCATACTCCATAAAATTCCCTGGCAATGTAAGGATTGGGGTGCCAACCTTTGTTGTCGTATTCACAAAGCTTGGGATACCACTGGGCCATAGAGTAATCAATGCCTTCTCTGTTGTTGCGTCCGGTTCTCCTGATTTGCACAGGAACCTGGGCTTCAAACTCCATTTCAAGTTTGACTGTTTGTCCGGGTAAGATATTTTGTTTTAAAAATACCTCCAGAATGGTACCTTCTGATTGATAAAGGACTTTTTTTCCATTTAGTGTCAAAGATTTTATTTTTTGATATCCAATTTCATCTTTGGAAAGTTTCGACAATTTATCCCCAATTCTGCGGTCTGGATCGGGCAACGACCTGCTCCTGTAGTCCATTTCGCTATTGGGCTGAAAAGCATTGTAGTACAAATGGTAAAACAACTTATTAAGTGTATCGGGGGAATTATTGGTATAATCTATGATTTGGCGTCCTCTCAGCAAATGCCGGTCTGTATCCAGGGTCACATCCATGGTATAATTGGCTTGTTGTTGCCAATAACATTGAGATTTTACCCGTATTGAAATTAAAAACAAAAATGAAAAAACGATAACCCTTAACATATTTCAATTTTAATGCACAAAAATAGTTGTTTTATTATTTCTTAATTCCTTTTGTTAAGCTATGAGCAATGATGCCAGCGGTTACACCAACATTGAGCGATTCAGCCATTCTGCCAACTGCACCTAAAATGCTGATGCACTGTGCCGGAGGTATCAACTGAAACCATTCAACGTCAATGCCTTTGCCCTCAGAGCCCAAAACAAACAAAGCATCAGCAGGCAGCGAGCTTTTGTTTATATCCTCCCCTGCCATATCCAATAAAATGACCCTTTGAGATGCCACAAAAGACAGCACCTCATCGCGATCAGCTTTGGCCACCTCAAATGCTGCAATGCTCCCCATCGAAGCTTGAACCACTTTTGGATGATAAACATCGGCACTGCCTGGTCCCAGGATTACCCCCCCAAATCCGAACCAATCTGCTACCCTGATAATGGTGCCCACATTGCCCGGATCCTGCACGCCATCAAGATAAAAAAGTGGTTTAAAACGATTTAACAAATCTTTAGCTTTTACCCACTTTTGTTTTACAATTGCAAGAATATCAGGCGCATTGACCAAAGTTGATAGTTGCTGCATCTGCTCTTCCGTAGCATAAAAGCTTTTTTCTCTATGGGATTTTATCAGATGATCGTTTTTCTCTAACCACTGTGATGTTGCCACAAGGCTCTCGATTTCAAAACCTGAATGCAACAATGCTGTGACGCATTTATCACCCTCAGCCACAAAATTTTCATATTTTTGTCTGAATTTCGATTGGCCCAGGGAGCGAATGTACTTAACCTGATTATTTGAAAGCTTCATGCGGCAAAGCTAAAACATGAAATTATTATTCCGTCATATCAACGTATCTTTTGTAATAGCAGCATTGATTGCCATAGTCTTGCTTCCTGCATGCAATACAAGTCGCTATTTGCAGGAAAATCAGTATCTGATTAAAAACGTTGAAATTAATATTGATGATAAACTGGAGAAAGTTGATAAAACAGCTTTAAAGTCCGAATTGAACTTTTTTGTCCGACAACAAAAAAATGGGAAGTTTTTATTTATTCCTTTGGAATATATTTATATCAAGACCTCTGAACCGGGCGACTCATCCAAAATAAACAACTGGATCAGAACCCGTTTTGGGGAAAAACCTAGTATACACGATAGCACCAAAACCAAAGAATCCGCCATCGCCATGCAGCAATATTTGCAGTACAAAAAAGGGTTTTACCAGGCAATTGTAAATCATCAAATAGAGCAAAAAAATCAAAAAGCAAAAATTACTTATCTGGTTAATCCTGGTAAACGATATAAGCTGGGGCAATTGACCTATTTCAGCAAAGATACCACCTTGTTGAATCATGTTTTAAAAATCGCTAAAAACACCCTGCTTGTACCCGGAGAGGGCCTGGACGCAGACCATTTTGAACTGGAAAAAGCGCGCATCGTCAACCACCTTCAAAATCAGGGTTATGCCGATTTTGCAGCCAATTACATTTCTGTAAAAGGAGACAGTACGGCAGGTAATTACACCGTAGATGTTATCCTTGATATTTTGTTGCCGGATGGTAAACTTACCCACCCCGTTTATCGCAACGGCAATGTCAGGGTATATACCGACCACTATCACAAACAAGATACCTCTGATATGCTTACGATGGTAGTAGATTCTATCCAGTATCGCTCAGAGCAATCCTATTTTATGGTCAAACCACAAGTGATATCAAACAGCATTGCCTTCAGACCCAATGAGCTAGCCAGAAGAGATGACCGTCTTTACACCTATAACAAACTGGCCAATCTTGGAGCCTATCGGTTTGCAGAAATCATACCTAAAAAAAGCAAAGAAGACAGTTTAAAAATTGATTATGACATCCAATTAACTCCCTATGTCAACAAATGGACTATGGACAATGGTCTGGACATTTTCAATAGCACAATTGCTGGTTCCGGCACCGAGGTGCAACGCTTGCTGGGACTCGGTGTTTCCACCCAATTATCAAATCGCAATATGTTCAGAGGGAGCGAAAAATATAGCATCTCTGCAGCAGTGAGCACTCAGATAGATTTGTCTCAAGCCAACAATCGATTCCGGGCCTTTAATGTCAACCTCAATAATGATCTCCAATTTCCTACATTTAAAGATCCATTAAAGGTAGTAAGAGCATTAAACTTTGTTTACCTGGCTTCTGATAAGCTTTATGATAATTTTAAGAAAGATGCCGTTACCAACTTAAATGTGGGAGCCAATATTGTTAATTTGAGAGATCTTTATTCCATCAAAACCATCAATGCTTCCCTGGGTTATCGATTCAATGACCGTATTTCGAGATCCATTATAATTGACCAGATTGGCATCACTTTCAATGATTACACAACCGGTAAATTATTTGATACCATTACCATCAAAAACCCCTTTATCAAACGCAATTTTGAGGATAATTTTTTTACAGGACTATTTTTCCGGAACTTAAGTTATACATTTAATTATCCAAAAAATGAAAAGGGATGGTCCCGTGCATTTTATGCTAATGTTGAATTTTCTGGTCTTGAAGCCTATATTCTAAATGGAATTGCCAATAGTGTAGCCGGGGAAAAGAAACAATGGAGCCTGGGAGGTTATGAATTTTCAAAATTTGGAAGAATAGAATTAGATGGAAGATTTACCAAAAATTTTTCTGGTAAAAAGAGTTTGGTAGGCAGACTTAATGTAGGAGCAATAATACCCTTAGTCAAAAATCAGGTAGCTCCATTTATCAAACAATTCAGCGTCGGTGGCCCCAATAGTTTAAGAGCCTGGGCACCCAGGGTTTTGGGTCCCGGAGCCTTTTTTAATCCCACAAATGGAAACGTACTGCCCTATTCTCAGGGAGATATCAAGATAGAAGCCAACCTCGAATATAGATTTAAGATATGGTGGATACTGCATGGTGCAGCCTTTATTGATGCGGGCAATGTCTGGGCTTTGACTGGATATGAAGACAATGGAGGCAATTTTTCATCCCAATTCATGAAACAGATGGCAGTAGCTGCCGGCTGGGGTATGAGATGGGATTTCACCTATTTCAATATTCGTTTCGACTTTGGATACCGAATGAGAGATCCCTATCCTACTCAATCAAAGTATTGGTATTCATTAAAACGGGTAAGGGAGCAAAAGCTTGGGAATATTCAGGTAGCAGTCAATTATCCTTTTTAATTCATATAGTTATACCAAAACATCCAGGTCTTTGGTCCAAAGTTTTGTGTTTTTACTGTTGATGATGTCTTTTGACCAGATGGAATGCACTTCAAAACCAATGGTTTTGAATTTTTCTATTATCAGATATTGGGTTTCCAAATCACTAAAATTTTCATCATTAATCATTCCATTGAACAAAAATAGTAGTTGCTTTCGCTGGGTCTCCAACAAACTTTCAATGAGTGCATCTTCTACCGATGTTCTCCCTTTGAATTCTTTCAGCCCCGAATTGGTTAGATTTTCTACCAAAGCTTCGCTGATTTCAAATGGTAATAAGGATAAAATATTAGCATTTTTTGATTGAAAAACCCTAACTTTACTTTTTAATCCCAGTACAAAATAAGCAATTGTTTTTGCTACCCCGAATCGCTCTGTAAGTGGAATTTCATCCATCCTGTTTGAAATGCCAGCTAAATTTTGAACCATTTGTATGTTGTCAATTTCAAACTGTGATTTCCAGATTTTTCCATCAGGACTTATCATTTTGAAATTTATCTCTTTTCCTGAGTCATCAGACATAGTAAACTTAAGCTGGCCCTTGCCTGATAAAAGACTGGTCTTAGAGAGATCTTCTAAAGGTTTTCCTTTTACCCACCCTTCCATTTTTTTCAGGAAGGAGCTGGGCGGAGCTGTTTCTTTCATAGGTTGATTCATAGCATTTATGGCTTTGATGTCTTGCACCGCTAAAAACTGCCACAGGGATGTGTGAGATTCAATGGCATTTTTAATGATCCCCTCATTGTCTGGAATCAAAGAATGCATCAACTTACCTGGACATAACTTTTCCAGCGCCTGATCAAATATTTCAACCCACTGCTTTGATGGAAGTGATTCCAGAAGTTCCAGGATTTTTCTTGTGTTTATATCCAAGCCGTCACAAAACGACTTCCATTGTAACAGCAATGGAAATTTTACTAAAAAAACATGGATTTCTTCCAGTAGTTCTATGATTTTCCTGAGCTCAAGCTGAATTTGGTAAAAGTTGCGGCTATTGATCTCAATAACTTTCTTCAGCAAACCAGATACATTCAAAGCTTTAATTTCATTTTGAATGAGATCGAGGATATCAGATAATTCTTTCGTTCCCGGCAGACCGGTATTAAGCCTTTTAATGTAATTATCAACATAACTAAATCGGTGTGCATACGATCGCTCAATGGCAACTTCAAAATTGTTGATTTGGATTTCAATCGAAGCCGTTTGCATCTCTTTTTTGTTTGCTGAATAAAAACCCAACATTTCTCCAAATTGAGCGTGAAAATTCATTAGCAATGTCTCAACTGAATTGACGTTATCCACATTTTTTTGTGTTTTATTTTTACCAGCATCATCCATCAACACCATTCTGTTCTGTGATGTGAAAGCCAACTGTATATTAAACAATTGCTCAAAAGCAACTTTTATCTGGTCATCATACCACTTTTCCTTTTCCACAATTACTTGTTGCAAACCGGCCTGCATTTGAGCATAGAGCCTCTTAATAGCATCTTTAAACTTGGAGATAGCGTCCACCCCATCAGAACCATGAATGGCAATTGTATTTTCTATTAATTCCTTCTGATAACCTTGACTTACTTCAAGTCCAGGATGCAATGATGCTCCCTTGACAATAATATCGCGCCTTTCAATTAGCCAAAATGGGCTGAGATGAGCAGTAATTTCTTTGATTTTAGTTTCAAATTCGTTCAACTCACAGAGCGCTGAGCTCAGAGAGATTTCTCTAATTGTTTTTCCAAGTACCGTTCTCTCATTTAAATGGCCATAAGAAGTGGCAAAAACCTTTTGATATTTTGAGAACTCATTTTTGATGGAAGCATCAGCCAGGTGTGTCTCATTTTGAAAATGTATGTTTGACCTGTCATATTCAATTCCCCCCATTGATGCCAACCATATTTGCCAATAAGCATGCGTTGAAAGCCCTCCAGCAAGTTTGGGTGCCAATTTTACTTCTACACAACCCCCTTCTTTTGCAAAACGGATGGTTTCCCGCATAAAAGTTGCCAGTTCAGAAGGGGAAATGGTGCCCGAGTTGTCCTGAGTACATACCGGTGAGGTCTCCGTTATTTCTGAAAGCTGAAAGCCGGCATAGGTTAGCATACATTAAAATTTTTACAAATATAAAAAAAACAAATATGATAAAACCTCAAATTCAGGCAAAACCATAGGGAATTATAAAAACATGTCGTTTTACCCATAGCCCTGAGGAAATTGATTCAAAACGACATTTTGGGTTCAATCAATGCCAATTTGGGTAATTTCTGTACTTGTTGAAACAACAATAAAATAAAAATAATTTTACTTTTGCATCATTCAAAGAAATAATAAAAATGGATCTACGAAAACTACTTAGTTTTTTTTTCGCCTTAACGCTATTTTATAATCTCTACGCACAGTCAGCTACGGGAGTTGATTTGAGTAAAAAGTTCAAAAATTATCAAATCGTTCAACTTCCTTCTGACCAGCTCTACAATCAGCTCGTGAGTCAGCGATCTGATGCAAAACAAATGACCCTCCAAAATTGGGATTTGACACTTTTTGATTCAGAAATTATTTCTCCCCATTATACAGCCAGAATTGCTACAGCCAGCGGAATAAAAACGGAAAAAGCACCCACCATAGCCCCAATGAATGGTTATACCCGTTGGGGAGGTCGGGTAAGTTTAACTTTTGCAGACAACTTCATCTACGGTTATATCGAAGATGGTGATAAAACATTTTTTATTGAGCCTCTCTATCATCAGACACGACAAGCTTCAACCAACCAATTTATCATCTATGAATTGAATGACATCATTGATGATGAGGTACATACATGCGCTACCGACTCACCTGCTAAACTTGGCATTCATGAACACGAACACAACGAAGATGCTTCAAGACTGGGTCTATGTTATGAAGTTGAATACTCAATTGCCAATGACTTTTTGATGTTTCAGGCTTATGGCAATTCCAATGGGGTACAGAACCACGCTATTGGTGTGCTCAACAATGTTCAGACCAACTACGATGATGAATTTCAGGACGAACTTAGTTTCATTATTGTTGAACAGTTTGTGTCCTCATGCGCTACTTGTGACCCCTGGACCAGCTCAACCAATGCAGAAGTTTTACTCAATAGTTTCACCAATTGGGCACCGGGTGGTTTTGCAGTATCCCATGATATTGGATCTATATGGACAGATAGAGATTTTGATGGTTCTACCATTGGCATAGCATGGGTGGGTGCGGTATGTACCCCCGTTCAATACAATGCCTTGCAGGATTTTTCTACCAATGCCAATTTAAAGAGAGTGATGGTGGCCCACGAAATTGGTCACAATTTTGATGCAAGCCACGACCCACAGGGCAACCCCAACATTATGGCTCCTGCAGTACAAAATACAACCACCTGGTCTACTGCTTCTAAAACGGATATTCAAAACTATTACAACTCTATTAACTGCCTAGATTTTTGTGCCAGTGTAGCAGCTCCACAGGCCAATTTCACCTATACTGTTACTGCTGAATGCGAGCCTGGCATCGTACAATTTACCAACCAGTCAACGGGTACAATTACTCAATATCAGTGGCAATTCCCGGGAGGTGTACCATCAACGTCTACCCAACAAAATCCTGTTGTAAATTATCCAAGTGCTGGTGTTTATAGTGTTACACTAACCGTTTCAAATGGTCCATTTTCCGACCAGTTGGAGCTTATTGACGAAATAACAATACTACCTATTCCCGAAGCCAATTTTACTACAAGTATCAATGGAGCGGAAGTTGAGTTTACCAATACCAGTCAGGCTGGTCCCAATGCCATTTATTCATGGAATTTTGGCGATGGCAATACAAGCAACGACGAAAATCCTGTGCATACCTATACCCAGGATGGTTCTTATACAGTGGTCTTGACCATTGATGACATTTGTGGCTTTGACTCTCGTACAAAAATTGTGGTCGTAGCTACACCACCTGTTGCTAATTTTGCTGCAAATCCCACCTCAGGATGTGGTAGTTTTTCTGTGAATTTCACCAATACATCTTCTCCCAACGCCACTATCTATGATTGGGAATTCCCAGGAGGTTCTCCCGCATCTTCGATCCTGCCCAATCCGGTTGTAACCTATAGCACTCCAGGAAATTACCCTGTCACCCTTACGGCTTCCAACGCACAGGGCAGCAATACAAAAACCATTGCCAATTATATTTCTGTAAAAGCTTTGCCCACGTCCGCTTTTAGCTATACTCAAACTGGTCAAACTTTTGCTTTCACGTCCCAAGCTACCAATGCGACATCACATCTTTGGAATTTTGGAGACGGCAATGCCAGCAATCAAATTAACCCCACTCATACCTATA
The DNA here is from genome assembly GCA_937870795.1 of uncultured Bacteroidota bacterium. Lineage (GTDB taxonomy): Bacteria > Bacteroidota > Bacteroidia > Chitinophagales > Saprospiraceae > JADKBO01. The sequence continues at coordinate 9,539 of CALMWS010000133.1, forward strand.
CAAGCTCAGGCATGTTTACGGTGACACTAATCACCGCAAACGGCAATTGCCCAACTGCCAGTTCTTCTCAATCGGTTAATGCGAGCACAGCCCCGATCTCTTCTTTTTCTACTGCTGCCAATGTTGGATGTGCACCTTTTACTGCTGCGTTTACTAATACTTCTTCCAACAATCCAACCGGCATTGAATGGCATTTTCCAGGGGGTCAACCGGCCACTTCTACCCTTTTTAACCCCACAGTTGAATATGACTTGCCAGGTAGTTATGATGTAACGCTCATCACTACCAATCTCAATGGCAGCGATACCCTCACCCTTGATGATTACATAGTGGTAAACACTGTACCAGCAGTATCATTCGCTTTCAGTAATTCTGAGACTACTTTCAACTTTGTAAACACGGGTTCGGGCGCAACATCATTTAATTGGGCTTTTGGAGATGGCAATACATCTAACCAGGAAAATCCTAGCCACACTTATGCTACAGAAGGTAATTACACCGTCAACTTTAGCGCAGCCAACGCTTGTGGCAGTGTAAATACCAGCCAAAGCATTGCCGCCTTTAATATTCCGGGAGCACAGCCTGCAAATAATTCATCATCTGCTATATGTAAAGGAAATACAGTTTCATTTTCAGATCAATCCACAGGCACGATCACCCAAAGACAATGGATATTCGAAGGAGGTTCACCTTCCACATCCAATTTGGCAGATGTGACAGTACTGTACAATACTGCGGGCACCTATGATGTTACCTTAATTGTAGGCAATGTTGCTGGAAGTGATACCATTGTCCTCCAGGATATCGTGGTCGTTGGGGCAGAACCCATTACTGTAATTAATGCAAGTCCCAATGGTATAAATCTTACCCTTACAAACGGAGGAAGCAACTTTATAACTTCTGGTTGGCTATTGCCAAATGGCACCACTTCTAATCAGAGTACTGTGGAATATCAGGCAACAGAAAATGGTTTATATACATTCTATTTAACCAATACCAACAGCTGTGGAAGTACAGTTGATTCATTTAACTTCTTAGTTACTGCTTATCCGCAAGCAATATTTACCACCAATAATACAGGCAACGTAAGCTGTGCCCCTGTTACCATACTTTATACTGCACCCAACATTGCAGGAAATACTTACGAATGGACATTTAGCGGAGGTAACCCTGCTTCAGCCAATACGCCCGAAGTTGGTGTAAGTTATGCCAATGCAGGCTTATACGATGTAAGTTTGATTGTAAGCAATACCCTGGGTTCAGATACTTTGCTTTTACAAGGCTATTTGACACTTGGGACTACACCTGAAGCAGAATTTGAGCACACGGTAACTGGAGGGCAGGTGGATTTTGAATTTTCAGGCTCCAGTCAAATCTCTGTGTTTTGGGACTTTGCAGGGCTTGGCACTTCAAGCGATCTCAATCCAAGCTTTGATTTTCCTGCCAGTGGCAGCTATCCTGTAACCTTAATTGCATCCAATGGCTGTGGAAATGACACCATCGTTCATGTTGTAAGTGTGGTGGTATCTTCTACCCAAAATGAAGTTTTGGCAGGACTTAAAATTTATCCTAATCCTGTCAACAATTTATTCTACATCGAAACCAATGGTGAAAGTCAGATAAGCCAAATCGAATCCTACAACGCCCTGGGGCAGAAAGTAAGGACACCGTATTCTTGTCAAAACACACTCTGCACCATAAATGCAGAACAATGGGTAGCTGGCAATTATCAGTTAATGATTATAACCGAGGCTGGACAGAAAGTTGTAAAAGTTGTGAAATTATAACCACAGATATTCCAAATAAAAAAGGCCGGTTAACCCCGGCCTTTTTTATTTTCTGCTTGTAGCTTTTCGTTTTTTTCCAGTACTTGCTGTTTCAAATCTGCCTTGTATTGAAGCAGCTTATCCTGCAATTCGGTATCAGCGATGCCCAGGATTTCGCACGCAAGTATGCCGGCATTTTTCGCTCCATTTAAGGCTACTGTTGCAACTGGAATACCTCCGGGCATTTGCAAAATTGATAATACAGAATCCCAGCCATCAATGCTATTGGAAGACAATACCGGCACCCCAATTACCGGCAAGGGAGACAAGGACGCCACCATGCCAGGTAAATGAGCGGCACCACCAGCGCCTGCAATTATTACTTTTATTCCCCTCAGATGAGCTCCGCTGGCAAATTCAAACATTCGTTCAGGTGTTCTGTGCGCAGATACAACAGAGATCTCGTAGGCTACTTCCATCTGATCAAGGATATCAGCTGCTTCTTTCATGACTTTGAAATCAGAGTCAGAGCCCATTATAATGGCTACCATTTTCTATAGATTTATTTGATGAAATAACTTTTACTGTGTCCAGCAATTCTCTTGCACACTTTTTGGCATCTTCTAATGAATGTTGGGTCACGGTGATATGGCCCATTTTCCTCTTGGGCTTTGTCATTTTTTTATTGTATAAATGCGGATATACCCCATTTTTGGCCATAGCTTCTTCTATTCCCTGGTATAAAGCTTCTCCCGCATGGCCCTCTGCTCCCAGTAAATTGATCATTACTGCCGGCATAATTAAATCTGTTTCTCCCAACGGAAGATCAGCTAAAACACGTAAGTGTTGCTCAAACTGCGATGTAATGTTGGCTTCAATCGTATGGTGACCACTATTGTGCGGTCTTGGTGCCATTTCATTGACCCATAATTTACCGTGCTGATCCATAAAAAATTCTACGGCCAACAAGCCTGTCACTTCCAAGGCAGTCGCAATTTTTTCAGTTAATGCTCTGGCTTGACTTTCAAAATTTTGATCCACATCGGCAGGACAAAATAAAAACTCCACCAAATTGGCGGTAGGATGAAAAGACATTTCCACCATCGGGAATGTTTTCATTTCACCATTTCTCTTTCTTGCTGTAATAACGGCCAGCTCTTTTTGGATGTCGACCATCTTCTCAACTACTGAAGCTTCATCGAAAAGTAAATCCAAATCATCTACTGTTCTGATCACGTTTACCCCCCTGCCATCGTAGCCTCCAACCCTCAATTTTTGAACAAATGGAAGTGAAAGTTGACCATTTTCAATTGCGCTTAAGATTTCAGCTTTGTCATTAAATAATGAAAATTCTGAAGTTGGGAATCCATGATCGCGGTAAAACTGCTTTTGAATTCCTTTGTCATTGATTATTTCCAGCACTTCAGGATCCGGAACGATGGTTTTTCCTTGTGCTTTGAGCTGTTTAAGAGCTTCTACATTGACACTTTCTATTTCCACTGTTATTACATCCACTGCAAGACCAAATTGCAAAACATCGTCGTAATTGGCAAAATCTCCCTCGTAAAATCGAGTGCATATACCGGCAGCAGGAAATTCAATACTCTCATCTAAAATACTGACATCCAGACACCAGGGTATCGATGCTTCAACCAACATCCTGCCCAATTGCCCCCCACCCAAAACTCCAATCCTGGTTTTTTTCATACATTTTAATAATGAAAAGCGAAAATAAAGCAATTCACCCACACCTCGCCGAAAAGTTACTCATCAACACTTTGTGGATAAATTTTACAGACATTTTTCTTGAATTTTCCGTTCTTTGCAGCAAACACAAAAACCAGTTTTGACCAACCTCTTTCCTTTTCCTTATTTTCAGGAATCTTACGCTAATAGTGAGGATAATGTCATTTTTGGTCATTTTTCAAACTATCAGCACAGCAACCGCTTCCTCAATAGTCTTTTAAGTACACCAATGGTGCCCTTTTTTCTTTTTGGCGATGATTCAATTTCAAATAAACTTGATACTAATCCCATAGAAAAATTTGCATCTTTATCAAAATCAACAGTTTATGTTTCGCACACTGTAGACCTTTCACCATCTGAACAAGCAGTACGCCAAGAACCCATTCCAGGATTGTCAAGTGCAGATCCCACTGCCGTTGACGAAGTTCATACCACTCCTGAATCAGCAGACGAAGGTCCCGATACCCCAAACTTACCATTGAAGGAGTCAACGATTGGTAATGAAGTCAGTCCCATTGTGCTCGGCTATCCTGAAAAGAGAAAGAGAAAGAGAAAGAAAAAGAAAAAATACAAAAACAAGAAAAAGAATATGTTTATATTAGACGATTTATCAGAATTAAATTCGTTTAATAGGTGGCTTTTAGGATTAAAACCAAATAATGGTGGGCATGTACCGGTCATTTTGAAAAAGTCAAAAAAAAAGACAAGGAAGAAAGAAAGGGCCACGATGCGCGAAGGAATCGCACAATCTGTGCAAAAATCAGACAAGTTGATTTCAGAATCTTTGGCTATAATCCTAAAAAATCAACACCATTATGAGGAAGCAATTGTTATGTATGAGCAATTAATTTTGCTTATTCCGGAAAAAAGTGCTTACTTTGCGGCTCAAATTGAGGAAATCAAAAAAAATATCCATTAATGGTCACTACATTAACCGTCATCATTGCCCTGAATTGTCTCTTACTAATGGTTGTCATTCTTATCCAGAATCCTAAGGGAGGAGGTGTTGACAGTACCTTCGGAGGAGGTGCAGCCAATCAAATGTTTGGCGCGGCAAAATCTACAGATTTTATTGAAAAACTAACCTGGGGTTTGGCTATCACGCTGTTTGTTCTTTGCATCATTACCGCCATCGTAGTAAGTGGAGGTTCAGGTGAACAAATACTCCAGACAGAACAATAAAAGAGAAAAAGCAATACGAAAAAGAGCACCCAATGGGTGCTTTTTTTTTGTCGGTTACAACCGTTTTTCCATTTTAAAATGTGGAATGCCCACTTCTTCAAACCGATCACCCACGATGTCATATCCCAGATTGAGGTAAAATTTAACAGCAGTTTCCCTTGCGTGTAATACCATCTTAGTATATCCCTTGTTTGCAGCCCATTTTTCACAAAACTGCACCAGCTGTCCTCCAATGCCCTGGCCTTGCTTTTGGGGACTCACGGCTACCTGCCTCATTTTTACATCACCCTCTCCAAGATCTGTAAGGGTTAGCGTGGCATTCAGACCTTCATTGTCCCACAAACCAAAATGAAAATCTGCGTATTCCTTTGCCAACTGATCTGGTAAAAATTCCATATTAAGGGGTTTGCGCAAAACTTCTGTCCTTAGTGCAACCGCTTCGTCGTATTCCGGTGAAGCAAATTCATACATACCTATGTACCATCCCTCCTTCATTGTGCAAAGCATTTTTGCAAAGGTACAAATATTGTAGGTGGTCGGACAAGTAAGCCATAATTACTGCGCACACTTCATTATCTTTGGCGCCGTTTAAATATACATATGTACAGCGGAATTCGTTAGTATCACAATGCGCCCAATCATAGTTCTTTTATTCATTTCTCTCGGCATCATTAACCCGGGAACAACGCACTGTTATGGTGCGGGTGTGATAGATACGCTTAAAAAAATAATCGTCGAAAATGCAAATAACCAGGTGATCGACAATACCACCGACCCTCCTGTGAGGTATTTCAATGGTGATGTAAGAGCCTATCATGAAGGATCCTATTTCTTTTGTGACAGTGCTAAAATTATAGACAACGAATTATTTGCATTCGGCAATGTTGTCATTATCCAGCACGATACAATTACCATGTTTGCTGATGAATTGTATTATCACGGAGATTCCCTATTTTCATACCTCCGATCCAAGGTAGTACTCCAAAACAGCAATGATGCTTTGTATACTGAGTACCTGGAATACGATATGAAAGAGAAAAAAGCTTACTACCGGGATAAAGCCATCATGGTCAGTGGCAATTCCAATTTGAAAAGTAAAAAAGGAGTTTTTGATGTAAAAAATAACCAGGCTACATTTGAGGAAAGGGTCACGGTAGATGGAGAAGACTTCCATATGGTTACAGATACATTGCATTACAATACCCATGACGAAATTGCCACATGGAAGACACCAGCCCTGATTAAAACAGATTCTTCAGAAATCTACAGTTTGACGGGGCAATATAAGACCAGAGAAAAATCTGCCACTTTTGAGGGAAATGCACAATACAGGAAAAATGATGTTGTTGCTACCGCTGATTTGATTTACTACGATGGATTCCTTAAAAAAGTAGGATTGCTGGGCAACGCCATTTATAACTCTACCAACGAACACGCCAAAGCAGATTCTATTATACATCAGGAAAACGATGATATTACAGAATTGATAGGCAACGCTTCCTTTGAAAACCCCAGCAACAAAGCGCATGGCAACAAAATAATCCACTATAAAAAAGAAGATCGTTTTGCACTGGATGGAAGGGGGGAAATAGCAGATTCCACCAACCTCATCTCGGCTGAAAAACTTGACTATAACAAAAAAACTAAAAAAGGAGTGGCAACAGGTGACGTGAGATGGACAGATACCGTTTCTCATTCCACCATTTTGGCAGATTCATTGTACCTCGACGGAACCATTGATTACATGCATGCCAGCAGGAAAGGCGGCAAAGCTTCCTTAGAATCTGTGCTGGAAGGCGACACTCTTTTTCTGGCAGCAGATACACTTCGTCAAACAAGAAAAGTAGTACAATTGGATTCGATTACCTTTGATACCCTCAAAGTATTGACAGCCGACAACAGGGTGGAAATATATAAGTCAGATCTGCAGGCAGTCACGGATTCTCTCATCTTTAATCAAAAAGATTCCGTATTCACCTTGTTCAACAGCCCCTTTCTCTGGTCCGATACAACACAATTAACGGCCGATACAGCCAAAATTTACATGGATCATAAAAAAGTGAGTCGGCTGGACCTCAATGAAAATGCCATGGTCATCACCAGCCCCGATATGGTATTTTTCAACCAAATCAAAGGTCAAAACATGACAGGCAATTTTAGGGACAACGCTATGGAAACCCTCAAAGTTGCCGGGAGTGCTCAATGCATTTATTATATGCTCGACAAGGAAGACGCTTACATTGGGGTCAATCAAACCGACTGTAGTTTGATGATATTCAGGTTTGAGAATAAAAAAATCAAAAACATCCGCTTTTATACAGAGCCCAATTCAACGATTTCGCCCATTGATCAAATTGACCATGAAGCTATCAAACTAAAAGGATTTAAGTGGGATTTGGAGAAAAGACCTCTCTCAAGGTTCGACATTTATCAATAATCGCCAACGCTTAGCAAAACCAGTGTGCACGCCTCCTGATAGGCTATTCCTGCCTGATCAAGTTGTTGATAAAATGCAGGATTTTCCGTCCCCGGGTTAAAAATGACTCTTTTGGGTTGAAGTGCTATTATTTGTGAAATCAAATCAGCCTGTCTTTCTGGTCCTACATACAAAGTTACAGTATCAATGTCAACATGCTGTGGCCAGCTTTTGGAAATGGGTATTTCCCCTATCATTCCTTCTCTCAGTCCGTAGGCTATAACAGGATGCCCATGCAACACCAACCTTTTGGTGGCGATATTGGAATATCGCTGAGGATTTTCACTTGCTCCAACGACCAAAGTAAGTTTTGGATGTTGCATTATTGTGAAGCACTACTTTTTTCAGAAAGATCCAGGCTCACAGAAAAAATATGGGATGCTTGTGCGCCAGATACATTACCAACATTTGCCAGTGCATAATCGAGTTTGAGCCTGCCCAACAGCAGTCCTAATCCTACATTGGGTTGAAAATCGAAATCTCTTTTGTTGGCATTGACTTCGTTTAACACCCTTTGGAGATTGCCAATGCCTAATCTTAAAAATACGGTTTTTGAATACCCGATTTCCGCTCCCATGGATGGATCCAGACTAAAATTTTTACCTGAAAGTACACCCGCTTTTGTGCCATAGGAAGAAATATTGGCATCCAATTCAACCAGATAAGTGAAATTTTTACCCATGGCACCATCGTAAGATACCCCGGCAATCAATCGGGGTAACGTAGTTTCTGTTGAAGACACTGGAATGTCGTTGCCCGTTTTTTGGAAAACTTCTTTTTCTTCGTTGGTCAGGTTAAAAGACCATGTATTAAAAGTTGTAGTGATGTCCCTGATGGTGCCGCCTATCTGCAAATGTTCACCGGCTTTGTAGTGCATAGACATATCTGCTCCAAATCCCCATGCACCACCAAAAGTACCAATAACCCTTCTGATTACTTTTAGATTGCCTCCTATTGCGAACTTACGGTCAGCACCCATGGTACGGGCATATGAAAGTAAGAATGCATAATCTGCCGCGCTGAATTCAGTAACCTTATCAAAATCTATACTGCCATCGGGATTGACAATATTTAAGGTATTGGGAATATTGTCAACGCCCATGCGGATAAAACTAATGGCTCCGTAAGAAGACTGATCTTTATCCAATCTTTTGGCAATGGTAAAATAGTCGTAATTGGCAATGCCACCAAACCAATTGGCGTGCATAGCCGATATTGATAATGGCGCATTGAGCTGGGTCAATGAGGCTGTATTCCAATACGCTGCTGTGGCATCATGGGTACTGGCCACCACGCTGCCAAACATGCCATGTGCCCTTGCACCCACACCTACATTAAGAAATTCATTGACAAACTTTATTTGAGCCAACAGCCCAGAAATTGCAATAACATATACAAATAAGAAAAGTAAAACCTTTTTCATTCAATTATATTTCGCTTTACAAACGTCAAATATAGACTTTTAGTGTGATATCTTTGTGGTTCATTTTCAGATGTGTCGTGCTATGGTCAAAAATAAAAAAATATCCGCCCAAGATTTGCAACAGTCTTTTGAGAGTGCATTATTGATCATGAATTCACCATTGTGGGGTGCCTATATACCAGTACCGGAAGAAGTAGCTTCTTTTTACAAAGAGAAAACCATTGCCCGATTCATAGCACAAATCAACAATCGACTGACCCTGCATTGTGCCATTATGCCAGGAGGCAACCAAACTTTTTTTATTCTGATGAACAAGGCAAATGTGAAAGCCTTAAAAATAGATATTGGCATGCCTTTAACTGTAATTTTATCTCCGGACTATTCAAAATATGGCATGCCGCTGGGGGAAGAACTTGAGGTCCTGCTTCAGGAAGATACCCTGTTTGAGCAATATTTTGAAAAGTTAACCCCGGGAAAACAAAGAAACCTAATCTACCTTGTAAACAAAGCCAAATCTTCTGAAATCAGGTTACGAACAGCCATCGTGGTTGCCGCACACATAGAAGCCAACAATGGTCAGCTTGATTTTAAAATGTTGAATGAAGCCCTGAAGCAAAAATGAGGTTTACCTTTTTAAGCCTTGTTTCTCTGACGCGATAACCACATGAAACTAATGACAGAAGCGGTGATCAGTGCCAAAGAAAAGGCAGTCATTAACATTGGAGGTCGTAGCACCAACATAGCCCCGATATATTGAATCATAAGCACAATGGATAAAAATTGAGCTACTCTTCTGCGGGGTAAAAATTGAATAACATAGGACCCCAGTGGCGCAAAAAAGATAACAAGAGGAATACATGCCAACCACATATCAAAAGACCGGGCAGAAAAATCATTTAATACAATTGCATGAAGGTAAAATCCAAATAGGGTTTCTACCGTCATAATTAAAACAGACGAGGGTGTGGCTATTTTTTCGCTTATTCGATAATAACTAACAATAAAACAATAACTAAGGATATTAATACCAGTGCCAAATAATGAGGAAATCAAGCCACCCATAAAACCAAAAGTGGATAATAACATCTTGTCTTTGGTTTTTAGTACGGGAAGACTATCCAGTCTGGCGGCTTCTTTATTTCTGTTTTGCCACCACAAAACAAGCCCAAAACCAAACCACAGAGAAACAAAAATCAATTTGGCTGTGGCTGGTACGATGTAGGGCAATAAAAACCAGGTACCAACCAGGAGTCCAGGCAAGCCAAACAAGGTGACATACTGAATGTAATGCCACTCCAATTTCATTTTTTTGTTGAGAATATAAATTGAAGCTGCGGTCATGCCAATGCTTTGAATGGCAAAAGCAAAATTTCTGGCATCATCCGGGCTAATTTTCAATAAAAGGGTAAAAACAGGATATGCGATGGAGGCACTTCCTTCAGGGCTGGAACCGGCAATAAATGCACCAAATACCATAGTTGTCATTACCTGCCATTGCCTGAAAAACAAAGCCCACACATCTTTGTCTAAAACAAAATATGACCAAACGCACAGGATCAAAACCACATAGGAAAGGTAGAACCAAGGTCTGGAAGCTGGATTTGGATTTGCCGACAAGGGTTAAATTTTGGGGCAAAATAAAAAAAACTTTTTGCCTAAGTGTGCTTTAACAACAGCCTTTTCCAATGGCAATTGGTATTGACTCATTCCAAAATCAGGATTTCTTTGTATCATTACCACGAAAAAAAAGAGCAATGGCAGACATTCAGGATCAAATCAACCAGCTGACACAGGCCAACGAACATTTGAAAAACCTACAGTTACAGATGTTTGACACGATGAATATTCTGATTGAAAATCAAAAAGTAAAGTCAAGCGGAGATGCCGTTGTTATACAAAATCAGGGCAACATCATTCGAAATCAGGAAGTAATCGTCAAAAACCAGGTAAATATTATCAATAATCAAAAACTCATTGTAGAAAATCAGCATACACTTTCCATTTTGGTTAAACTGCAAGCACTTTTATTAAACAAAATCAATGAGCTTACCGGCAAAGCAGAATCACTGGAAGAAACGATTGCATTTATTGAGAATCTTAAAAACGGATGGAAAGCAGAAAACCATGATGCCAATGTTTTGGATGCAGATCGACTCGATTCGTAATTTGAATGTCAAATCAGACTCCTGGACTCAGCAGCTGAATTTGAAGCTTCAGGGTCTTGTTTTCCGACTCCCTGCTTTCCAATAGTTGATTGAGCAAGGTGAGTTGTACTTCTACGCCATCAAGTTTTTGTTGCAGCAATGCCTGTTTTTGCTTTTGTATCAACATATCTGTGGGATTTACCTTCAACCTTTGGTATTTTCCGGCTTTAAATTTTGCCTCTTCCAACAATTCCGAGCCTATAGCATCTAAATCCACGTTGAATCGAACACAATATTGGTAAACCAGGTCAAAAGAAGGTGGTGATTTGGCATTTTCATAATCCGATAAAGCACTTTTACTAATTTGCAGCAATCTGGACAATTCTACCAATGTATATCCATGTATTTTTCTTAGAAATTGAAGATTACGAGCCAAACGTTTTTCCATTTTTTCGGAAATATAATTATAGTTCAAAGTAAATCAATAGATTCCAATTTTTCGGAATTTATTAAATAAAATTAATACAAATTTTATATTTATCTGTATTTCTTAATTTTATAAATGCGATAAATTAATATTTAAAATAATACATTTCCGAATTTTTGGAATTGTTTAATTTAACTTTCCTTTACACCATATACAAAGCAACAAATGAGAATCACTTTTATAATCACCTGCCTTTGTCTGGCATTACTTTCAAAAGCACAGACATTCACGGATGCCGAAATGATGGGCAAACGAGAAGTTTGTCTTGCTGCCATGTACATGAATGATGCCTGGCACACCTATTACGAAGCCGACATCAAAAGGACCAACGGCAACATTGGTACCCTGACCCGACAAACTGCTGTGGGAGCGGCGGTTTATGGAATATCACAAAAACTTACGTTCATTTCTATGCTTCCTTACGTGCATACATCACCTTCACAAGGCAATTTTACTTCTGCTTCCGGTTTGCAGGACCTTACTGTAGGCTTAAAATACAAGTTGAAATTATTAGACAAAGCCATTTCTGTTAATGCTTTTGCTATGTCTTTCGGATCAATACCCGTGAACAACTACAACACAGAACTTGGCCCTCTTTCGCTGGGTGCCAATTGTGCTGAGTGGGCTAACAGAGCTATGCTTGAACTGGTTCATAAAAATTCTGGCGTATTCCTGAGATCATGGGCTTCGTATCACATGCGTGGCATGTGCCAGCTCGAAAGGACCTATTTTTTTACTGATGGAGCTTATTACTCCGATAAAGTGAATGTACCCGATCAATGGCAAATGGCTGCCACTTTGGGTGCAAGATTTTTAGATGGAAATTTAAGAG